>JAPLUJ010000576.1:0-6931 GCA_026397695.1 Verrucomicrobiota bacterium
GCTGTTGCGTCGTTCAATGACGATGTCTCCTAACAGGTCGCTCTGCCGCACGACGAACTGGTTGAGTTTCATCAGTTCCAGCAATGCGAGGAAAGTGACGATCACCTCCGCCTTGGTGGTGGCGGATTGGAAAAGTTCTTCGAAGCGGCGGCACTCACCGGGTTGGACGTGCTTCATGAGCCACTCGATTTTGTCGGAGGTGGTGAACCGGTCGTCGATGATGTCGCCGAAGTCATGGGACTCCTCGAAGCGCTTGAGGACGTTCTGGAAGGCACGGATGAGGTCGAAAATGGAAACTTCGGCGAGTGGCGGAGGTTCCTCTGCGGGCCGGTCCGAGGCGTCCGGTTGGTGGGCGAAGCGCCCTTCTTGTTCAAGTTCGCGCAACGTGAGGAAGCCGGCGGCGTCCTTGAATTTTTTGTATTCGATGAGCTGGCGGATGAGTTCCCAGCGTGGATCGTCCTCTTCGGCGTCCTCTTCGGGTGCTTGATCGATGCGTGGCAACAGGGTGCGGCTTTTCAAATACATCAGGTTGGCGGCCATCACAATGAACTCGGAGGCGAGGTCGATGTTGAGCAGCTTGAAGGTGTTGATGTAATTGAGGTATTGGCGGGTGATGAGCTCGATGGAAATGGCTTGGATATCGACCTCTTCCTTTTTGATCAGGTAGAGCAGGAGATCGAGCGGACCTTCGAAGATTTCGAGGCGGACTTTATAGTCGTTGGCTTCCACGGGATGGGTGGTATGGGATGCGGGGCTGGGGCGCGAGGCAAATTTCCCTCGCCTTGCCGGAAGAGGAAGGTTTGAATCGCGGCGCTGCAATGCGAACCGAATTATGGATTCCGAGCAATCGAAAAATTTCAATGAACGTCTGAGTCAGTGGGTGGAAAGCCAGGGGTTCTGGTTTCAAGTCCGCTACTCGATGTCCAGTAGCGGCATCAAAGGACGGGTGATGTTGTATTTCCTGCGGCTGGGCTACCGCATCCTGCTTTTCCTGATGATCGTCGCCGTGGCAGGCGGGGTTTATTTATTGAAGCGCACCGATACGGTCCACTTCAGTAAAATGTTGCGGGATGATCTCAAGGCCGGACTGTCGGCCTCGGTGTTGGAGATGAGTGGAAACAAGAGCTCGCAAGGCCAACTCGAAATCACCCGGCTGGCGGCCGAAGGTGGATCTGAAACTTTCTTCACCACTCTGGCAGCAAGGAACATCCGCTGCAAAATGGGACTGATCGACGGCTTGGTGGGCATCTGGAAACCGGGCGTCATTTCCATTGCGAGGTTGGAGATGGAACTCCGGGCTGGCACCGATGACGCCGCATCCGCAGGCAAGCTGGCTCAATCCGTGTTCCGCAGCTCAACGATGGTGGATGCGACTGCCTTTGAAGTGGCGGATGCCACCGTGCGCTGGGGATACTCGGAACGAACGGCCGGCGCCATCGAATCCAGCGCCTTGAAAATCCAACGCTCCGGCAACGCATGGCGGATGGTTTTCAAGGGCGGATCGTTTCACCAGAATTGGCTGCGCAAACTCGAAATCGTCGAACTCGTGGTGGTTTGCGATCCCGACGGGCTGGTGTTCGAGAAAGCGGAATTGAAGCAGGACCTTGGCACGGTGAATTTCACGGGCCTGCGCCTGACCGGCGGCGAACGACCGCAAGTCCAAGGCACCGCGAAAATCCGCAATCTCGCTTTGGAAATCATCCTGCCACAGGCTCTTGAAAATTTTGTGGAAGGATCGATTTCCGGGGATTTCCAAGTGACTGGTTCGACCAATTCCGCGGACGGGATCGGATTTGCGGGACAGGTCGTGCTGGATGGCAAGGACGTGGTGACGCTGCGCGAAAAAATCCACCTGCTGAAAGCCCTGTCCGTGGTGCCCTTCAGCGTACCGTCGGTGCTGATAGTCCTGGCCTTCGTCCTTTTCTACGGCAGGGCCGGCTACCTCAACAGCGCCCTCATGGGGGTGTTCGGGGGAGTTGTTCGATATACAATTGAAGGCCGGGGATTTGTTCACCCTTGATGGGAAAATCACTGTACGACTGCCGACCCAGAAGGAAATCCAAGCGGGGACGGCGACCACAACGGAGGCGGGAAATTCGCCGTTGTTCGGTGGCGAGGACCCCACCGCCAAAGGCTGGAAGGAGTCCCGGACCGAGACTGATTTCACCTTGAAACGGGCCGCCCAAGAGGCTCGCCGAATCAAGGAGGGAACGCAGAACCCCGAGTCGCTTTCCTTGTTAGATAGACTCGATTCAAACATCGAAATACGCCACCTGCAAAAGCAGGCGTCCGAGCAAATGTCCCGGATGCTCCGCTATGAAGGCATGCTGCGGATCACGATTCCAAGGGATGCGTTCGAGCGCGGCCGCGAGCTGCAAACGCGGTATCCCGTGGATAGCGCCAGCGGCAGGATTCCACTCGCGGTCCCGATCAATGGAGCCCTCTACGAACTCACCCTCAAGCAGGCGGAGGAGATTTATCAGCAGGGGCGGCGCTAGTTCCACCACCTCAGGCTGTAATTCGAAACTTTTCGCTTGTCGCGGAGTTTCTTCCACGCGGATTCCGTGCAACGAAGTTCAACCCTCCTTGATCTCCAATGAAAACAATCCCTGTTGCCTTAATGGTCACCGGCATGATGGCTCCAATCGTGACTCTCGCCCAATCCGAAGGCGGCAATCCGGCACCACCACCTGCCGACGGTGGCCCCAAACATGGTCCGCAACGAGTGTTTGTGGAAGCGTGGAAAGCCGCTGACAAGGATCACGATGGATTCCTCTCGAAAGAGGAATTCGACGCGATGCCGCGCATCCAGAAATTGCCGGATGAAAAACGCCTGCACTTGTTTCAACGCTTGGATAAAGATGGGGACGGCAAGCTCAGCCGCCAAGAACTCGACCGCATGGCCAGACCCCATGGCGAGCAGGGACCACCCATGCAGCGCCTGTGGGAATTGGATGCGGACAAGAGCGGCGGCATCAGCCTCGAGGAATTCAAGGCCGGCCCGCTCTTCAAGAAATTGCCCCCAGAAAGACGAGACGAACTCTTCCGCAGGCTCGATACCAACCGTGACGGCATTATCACTCCCAAGGATAAACCGGAACCGCCATTCAAACACGAGGGCGGCAATGCCCGCCCGAATCGAAGCGACGGCGGCCAACCCCCAATGCCCCCTCCCCCACCACCCCCGATGCCACCTGGGCCCCCACCACCCCCGGTCCCACCGGCGCAGTGATATCATCTCTCACCATGGATGTGACAGGTGCGCGGTTAGAGGTGCGCGGCTGGAGTCTAACACTCACTCAGAGAAACACCGTGGTCTTCCGGCCCCGCAGGTAATCCGCAGCATTCATGCGCTTGCCTCCTTCGGGCTGCACGGACACGAGTTCGAGCGCGCCCGCGCCGCAGCCGACGAGCCATTTCCCACCAGCGCAGGAGCATTGGCCGGGCGCTGACAATCCATCAACCACCGGTGTGGGCGGATAGATTTTCAAGCGTTTTTCCCTGTCGCCCTCGATGGCCATGGTGAAGGTGCCGGGCCACGGGTCATAGGCGCGGATCCGCCGCTCGAGCACCACGGCCGGTAGCGTCCAATCGAGACGGCCGGCGTCGCGTTCGAGTTTCGGCGCATAGCTGGAGAGCGCGCCGTCCTGCGGGATGCGCGCGGCCGTGCCATCCGTTATTTTTGTCAGGGTCGCGGCGAGCACGTCGACCGCGAGCAACGCGAGCCGGTCATGCAGAGTTCCGCCGGTTTCATCTGCGGCGATGGGAATCGACTTGGCGAGGATCACATCGCCGGCATCGAGTTCCCGGACGACGTGCAAGGCGGTGACACCGGTTGCGTGGTCGCCGGCCGCGATGGCGGCCTGGATACACGCGGCGCCGCGATATTTCGGCAGCAGTGAGGCGTGGAGATTGATGATCGCCTTGCGGGCAAGCGTGAGGATGTTGTCCCGCAGGATTTGCCCGTACGCCATGACCACCAGCAATTCCGGATCGAGCGCGGCGAGTTGCGCCGTGGCATCGCCGATCTTCTGCGGTTGCAACACGGGGATCCCCGCAGCGATGGCGGCGGTCTTGATCGCCGGGGGGGTAAGCCGCTGGTGGCGGCCCACCGGTTTGTCCGGCTGGGTGACCAATGCCAACGGGCGCGGCCCGTGCTCCAGCAAATACCGGAACGCCGGCAAGGCGATGTCTCCGGTGGCAATGAATGCAAGCCGCATGCTGCTATGATGTTAGATTTTGGATTTTTGAAACGGTAATTCAAGGATCAATCACTCGCCCGAAGCCGCCTGAAACACCAGCACCGGAACCAGCAGGGCCACATCCGCCAGCACCCGCAGGGTGTCTAACGAATATTGCGAGCGGTTGCGGTTGAGGATGTAGAGCAGGGCGGTGCCGGTGAGCACCGCATAAAAAAACGGCCGTGTGGACTGTGCGTTATCCAGCAACGCAAACACCAGCGAGCACCCGCCCAATAACGTCAAGGGCAAGGTGAGCGTCAATTCATCGGCTGCCTTGATTTCCATATTGGCCGATCGGAATGCGTGCTCCCACAAGTCAATCGCCGAGATGTTGAGAATGCACAGCACCGCGAAACAAACGAACTCCCGGGAAAAGATCATGTCGTAAATCCCGTATTCCCAGCGGTATAAATGCGCCATCATCGCGGTGCCGAACGCAAACGTCACCCCGGCAAGCATGGTTTTCGCGAAGGACACCTCGCTGGCTTCCTGGCTGGAGAGCATCGACAGTCCGAAAAATCCGGCCACCATCACGCCGCCAAGCAGCAAGTGCCTGTAAATGGTCATCGGCATTTTTGTGACCACCAGTCCGAGTGTAAGCACCACCGCCACGACCACACCGATGCTGAAAGTCCGCCGATGATCGCGGTAGAACTGGTGCCGGAACCCCAACGTCGCGGACGCATCGCCGCGCAGCGACACATCGAGCAATCGAGTCGCCACGCAAATCACCCACACCGCCAGTCCCAAGGTCAGATAGGCCTCCCACGGGTGGTAAGCCAAGCGCCAGGTTTTGGCGAAGAGATACAACCAAGCGACCGCAATCCACGGAGCATCCATGCTCAGCAGGTTGGGATAAAGCCAGAACGGCTTGCGATGCTCGGCAGCCACGTCGCGCGCAACATCCCTGAGCAGGCCGCCAAACGCAAGTGGATTGATGCGGAGAGCTGCGAGCGCGGCAGAGAAGATACTCTTCATTTGCTTTCTCTCCGCTCTCCGCTCTATCCCCTCTTGCTCCGGCGCACCTGGTGCACGTACGCGTTCATCGAGGGTTCCAGGGCTTCGATGCACTCGACGAGCTTGAGCTGGGTCCGGCAGCGGTCGAGATTGTGGCCGGGGCGGTGGGTTTTGAAATATACGTCACCCTCGAGGTGGTCTGTTAGAAAGCGGATGCCCACTTCCAAGGTCATGAGTTTCCCGGCGTGGGCGAGGTGTTCGATTTCCCTATCATTGATGAATGCGCCGGCGGCATCGAGGTAGCCCTCGACGAGCGCCTCGAACATGGGCATCTGCATCGTCACCTTGGAAAGATCGGTTGCGTCCTCGGCGGCGGGGCTGGTGGCGCTGCGCACCAAATCACCGAAGTCATAGAGCACGAGTCCCGGCATGACGGTGTCGAGGTCGATCACACACACGGCCTCATCCGTGGCGGCATCTATCATCACATTGTTGATCTTGGTGTCGTTGTGGGTGACCCGGACGGGGATCTCACCGGCCTGAATGAGATCTAGCAGGAGACCGGTGAGCATTTCGCGGCGGCGGATGAAATCGAACTCCGCGCGCACTGCGGCGAGGCGGCCCAGCGGATCGGCGGCGGCCACTTCCATCAGGCGGGCGAAGCGTTTCCGGGTGTGGTGGAAGTCCGGAATGGTGGCGGTGATCGAGTTGGCATCCAAGTCGCTGACGAGATCCTGGAACGAGCCGAAGGCGTGGGCTGCCTGATAGGCCTGACGGGTATTTGCGACGATATCATAGGTGACGCAGCCCTCGATGTGGTTGTAGCAACGCCAGACGGCACCATGCTCGTCTTCGACCCACGAGGCACCGGTACGGGCGGGAAACAAGCTGAGGGTTTGGCCACCCAGGTCTTTTTTCAGGCGCAGCACGCGCGCATTGATATGGCGGGTGACGCGCTCGACGTTGGTGATGACGGTATATGGATCTTTGAAAACGTTGCGGTTGATAGCCTGGAAAATGTAGCGCCGGTCGCTGCCGTCCGGTTGTCGATAGATCGCGCGATAGGTGGCGTTGATGTGGCCGCTGTCGATTTTCTCACCGCCGATGAACTCACCCTGCACGGCAAACCGGTTGCCGATGGCGGCAACCAATTGCCGCACACCGGAATCAAGGGGAGAGTGTGTGTCGGATGCGGTTGTCATGTCATGGATGCCGGGTGATATGTATGGAAACATCGCCCGCAGGGCAATGCATATATGCCATATCTCAAGTTCCCCGCGAGAGTGCTTGGCACAGGCCATGCCATGTGCCTCGAGCGGGGCGGTGGTGGCAACAGGATGATCATAAGTGATCATTCCCGATTAAGAACGGATTCGCCGCGCGTTCCTCACCCAGCGTGGTCGCCGGGCCGTGGCCGGGAAGCAATACGGTGGAATCCGTTAGCGGGCCCAACACCTCGCGCAAGCGGCCCAGCGCGTGCTGATAGATCGCGGGCGAACCGCACCCGCCCATCGATCCGGCGAACAAGGCGTCACCGGTGACCAGCACCGGCTGCGCCAGCCCATCGACATGAAACCCCAGCGCCGGAACGGCATGGCCAGAGAGGTCGCAGGCGCGGATGGTGAGCGCACCGCAGCATATCGTGTCCCCGGGGTTCATGGGAAGGGTTCCGGAAATTCCCGCCGCGTGGACTGGCAGCCCGCCTTTGAGGAAATGCGCCAGCGCCCCGATGT
>JAPLUJ010000576.1:6974-7382 GCA_026397695.1 Verrucomicrobiota bacterium
TACACCTAGCGATTCGATCGTTTGGAGCAGATCCCGGGGGTCATAGCCGCCGTCGAACAGGATGCACGCGCCACTTGCACGGACGAGCCACGCGTTCACCCGTTCTCCACCGAAGGGCAGATCCAGTCGCACAATGCCGGACAGGACCAGCGGCTGCGGCACATATGCGGCGTGCCGTGCGAACGCCTCCGCGTTCAACCTGAGCACGCCAGCGAGCTTGCGGGCGCTTGTCGCGGAAAACGTCCCCCGGAGGAAGGAGTGCACGTCTTTTGCGGGTAGTCCTGCCTGTGCTGCAGCCTCTGCGGGGGTGAGCGCGTGACCCGTCAGAGCTTTGCGGAGCACGTAGGTGAAGTCATCTTCCAGCATCATCACGCCCATGATCCTCAGCGGAGCCGGCCTCGCCGTCAA
>JAPLUJ010000058.1 GCA_026397695.1 Verrucomicrobiota bacterium
ATGACCAAAAACGACTGAAGTTTGCGGTGGTGTTTCATATTTCGTTAGGGCTAAGCCAGCGGAACGAGGTGATCAGAAACCGGCGGCCGAATGTTTTGTTAGCTGGGCGGGTCAGCGCGGTGATCTTGGTCGCGGCCGGGTCGGCGGGATCGAGCCATTCCGGGACGCGTTGCACGAGCGCCTCGCAGGTGGCTTGTGCCAGGAGCTTGCCTGTGGCATCGCGGGCCTCGCCATAACCGCGGATGGTAAAAGTATCGGAACGCGCGGTGGCGGCGTTGCCAAGCACGTTGAGAAGATCGGCCTGCGTGAGATAGCCCGGTGCTCCTTGGTAACTGGAACCGGCACCGGCGGCGGGATTGGCATAATTGTAGCTGGTGACTTTGTCCGCGGGAATCTCGAAGCCCGCGTTGGCGGCGGCGGCGAGACTTTGGTTGAGGTTGGAATCATCAATCGCTTGCTGGAGGGCGCCGCGTTGGGCTGTCTCACCGGAGCCGAGGCGGCGGTTGACAAATTCCGCCAGCGACAGGAACGGCCCGCGAAGCCGGACTTGGTTGACGATGTTTTCGGCGAGGGTCTGCAACTCGGCATCCGAATACTCGCGTGCGCCGAGCCAATAAGCGTCCTTGGCATCGCCGCCATTCGCGGCGGATTTGGCAGCAGGGAGACGGAACCGGCTGATGCGGGCCTTGCCGGTGGAGGTGGCTGTTAGGGCAGTGAGCGTGGCTGATCCGGCGGTTTTGTCGAGTTGGTTGAAGAGTGCCTGCGAATCGTGGATGGAAGCGAGCATGGCCTTCCAGGCAGGCACCGAGGTGGAGTTGATGTTGAAGGCACCCTCCATCAGTTGCCAGGCGGCGATGTTGGCGTAGGCCGCCGGTTTCGCGACTTCACCGGCAAACGCGGCTGCGCTCATTCCGTTAGGCCGGTACAGCAGCAGGCGCGGGTCATCAAGCGGCGTGCCGCCCGCATACCCGGCGGCCAGCGTGCTGGTGGATTTGCCGGGACCGAAAGACCCGGTCTGGTCGGCGAGGCCGGAGAAATAAAAGCCGTCAACCAGCGCGAGGTTGAGCAGGAACGAATGATCGAGGTAATTGCCTCCGGTGCGGGTCACTAGCAGATTTTCCGGCGGGATGAGCGGGTGGGCCCAGGAATTGCCGATCGGCTGGGCGAAGCGCGGCAGGTAGCCCGACGAACCGCCGGGATTGGCCCCGTTGAAGCCGGCCAGGGTCTGGAGCGGGCCTAGCGGGATGTCATATTGGCAGCCGAACTTCACTCCATAAAAACTGTTCAGGCCGGAAATGAAACAGTCGCGATCCTGCATGTCGGTCGGGATCAGGTTTTGGGTGCCATGCTCACCACCTTCTGGGTCGAGGCCCCGATATTGGCATGGGCGAAACACCACGGTTTGGTGGCGAGGCGGCCATCCATGTTAGATTCATCCCTGCCGCCGGAGGTGGTTTTGGCCCGCACGCTGAGCAGGGCAAACGGCTTGGCACGCGTGATCTGAATGATAGGCATCGTCGCGCGATCCACCAGGTCACCCCCCCGGATATAATTGGGCACGGTGCTTGCATTGGGATAACGCAAGGTGCCGTTTGGCCCTATCAGGGTATTCTGCAGGCCGGTGGCGGATTCATAATCCATCTCGATGGCGCTGGTGACCGTGGTGACCGATCCCACGGTGCTGGACATCCTGATGACAAACTTGTTATTGCTGAGGCTGGTGCTCAGGGGCGCAAACTTCACATGGATCTGGTCATCCCAGGCCAAGCCCATGGTGGACGCCCAATGGCCATTGGAACCGTCGCTATCAACGGCTTGTGCCCCTGCCAACCAGTCGCAAGAAAACCCGACGCCATCACCGCGCCAACCGGGCATGGTTTCAATGTTAGTTGTTAGGCTGCCGCCAACGAAGATGTCCCAGAACGCCCCACGATTGAGATAGGTAAGCGTAGGATCCATGTAGGGGGTGAACAATTTCACCTCGCCGGGCAACAGGCGGAAAGTCGTTGACCCGGGCACGCCATTGGTTTTGGTTTTCAAATTCATCCCGAAAGTCTTGCTCTGCTGGCCATAACTGTTGTCGAAATACATTGTATCCAGTGGCACGAGGCCGGTGCTTTGGGCCACCCCATTTCGGAAAATCTGCATGGCAAAGGGCACGTTGGCAAACTCCACTCGCAGCGAGGTGAATTCGAGCGCCACATTGTATGGGTTGTGAAGGGTGACCATCGGCGTGTAGATCAAATGCATGAGGTAATCATATCTGGTATTGCGGAATTGACCGTCTTGTGGACCATTGATTCCGGTGGCTTTCTCGGCGGCGGTCAGTTGCCTGTTGATGGGAGCCGCGGGCAGGTTTGCGTACAGGTCGCGGCCGATCAGGCTGAAGA
>JAPLUJ010000511.1:0-638 GCA_026397695.1 Verrucomicrobiota bacterium
GCACACGGTGACCCTGCCCTTCACCCGGATGTTCCTCGGGCCGATGGATTTCACGCCGGGTGCCATGATCAACGCCACGCGCAGCGGATTCGCCGTGAACTTCGAGCGGCCGATGAGCCAGGGCACGCGTTGCCACCAACTCGGGATGTATGTGGTGTATGAAAGCCCGCTGCAAATGCTCGCGGATTCACCCACCAATTACCTGCGCGAACCGGAGTGCATGGAGTTTCTATCCGCAGTGCCGTCGGTGTGGGATGAGACCCGCGTGCTGGCCGCCCGTATCGCCGATTATATCGCGGTGGCCCGCCGCAGTGGATCCGAATGGTATTGCGGCGCCATGACCGATTGGTCACCACGCGAACTGACGCTCGATCTATCATTCCTGCCAGTCGGCAACTTCGTGATGGATGCCTGGCAGGACGGCGTGAACGCCAACCGTCGCGCCGATGATTACAAAAAATCCACCGGCACCGTGACGCGCGCCACCAAGCTAACAGTCCACCTCGCCGAAGGCGGCGGCTGGGCGGCTCGCCTCAGGCCACAGTGAAGAAGGTCATCAGTCCCTGCGGCCCAAAGCCAGCATCAGGAAATACAGGAGTTGCGCCACCGAGCCCACCGCCGCCGCGACATAGGTCATG
>JAPLUJ010000511.1:655-2710 GCA_026397695.1 Verrucomicrobiota bacterium
GCGTTTTTCGCCTTTTCATGTTCCATGCTGGCCGCGATGCCACTGCTTTCCAGCCACACCAAGGCGCGGCGGCTGGCGTCGAATTCCACTGGCAATGTGACAATCGAGAACAGCGTGGTGACGGCAAACAACCCGACCCAGATCCATAACATCGTGGCACTCTGCATCAAGCCAATGCCTAACAGACCTGCGATCATGATGAAATTGAGGATCTTGCTGGAGAACTGCACGGCAGGCACCATTTTCGAGCGGAATCCCAGCCACGCATAGGCCTGCTGGTGCTGCAGCGCGTGGCCGCACTCGTGCGCGGCGACGGCGGCGGCGGCCACCGAATTAACCTGATAGACCGGCTCGCTCAAGTTGACGGTCTTGCTCACCGGATCGTAGTGATCGGTGAGTTGCCCTGCCACGCTGATCACCCGCACGTCGTTGATGCCGTTTTGACGCAACATCTCCTCGGCGATCTGGCCACCGGTCAGCCGCAGCGGAATCTGTGAATACTCGGCAAACCGCCGCTTCAGCATTCCGCTGATCAACATGCTCGCTAGAAATGTGACGCCGATGATCACCAAATACAGCGGCGAGAAACCGCCGGGCGCGTAGCCGACTTGGGCCAACTGCAGGTCGAGGGATGTGATAAGCATATGGCTATCATAGACGGGTGCCGGGTTTTCGCAACCTGAAAATCTCATTCATGTAGGGCAAACCGCGACACGCATATCACGAATCCACACACTTCCCCCGCCCTGACCGCTTGCCGATAATCCCGTGTGTGTTTCATCAAGCCGAACCGTGCCCTGATTGATCCATTTCCTCAATGCATGTCCGCTCCAAACCACAATTTGCTCTGCCGCACAGCCGCTGGCTCCTGTGGCTGGGCGGCTTGGTGGCACTGACCGTTGCATGCCACGGGCTGACCCTGTATGACTTCGGCAACCCCAAGGCCGAAGAACAACTTTTCATCGAGTTGATCAACCGCGCCCGCGCGGATCCCCACGGCGAGGGCTTGCGACTCGCCACCACCACCGACCCCGCTGTCCTGAGCGCCTACAATTATCCTCCATATTGGACCGTCAATCTGCAGGTGATGAAGGCCGAGTTCGACCTGCTTCCCGTGCAACCGCCACTGGCACCCAACGCGTGCCTGACCACCACCGCGCGGAGCCACTCGGCCTGGATGCTGGCCACTGCGACGCAGGCCCATAACGAGTCCCCCACCAACACGCCCTACACCCGGATGATCGCCGCCGGTTACTCGTATTCAAACGCCGGGGAGAACATCTACGCAACTGCTAACAGCGTCTGGTATGGTCACGCCGGCTTTGAGGTGGATTGGGGGCCAGGTACCGACGGCATGCAGGACGGACGCGGACATCGGGCCAACATCCACAGCCCGTTATTCCGCGAGATCGGCGTGGGGGTGTCGCTCGGCAGCAATGGCATCGCGCCAAACGCGGTCGGTCCGCTGTTGGTCACGCAGGATTTCGGTGCCAGCGCCGCCAACCCGGCGCTCGCCACCGGCGTGGCCTACTATGACCTCAACGCGAACAATTTCTATGATATCGGCGAGGGCATCTCCGGCCTCACCGTGAACGTCAGCGGTGCCGGCATTACTCAATACTGCAACACCGCGATCGGCGGTGGATGGGTTGTGCCGATTCCCAACACAGCCACCACCCGCACGGTCACGTTTTCGGGTTTGAACATGAATCAAAGCGCCAACCTCGTCGTGGCGGCCGCCAAAAATGCCAAAGCGGATTTGCAACTCACGTATGCCCCGCCCACCATCACCAGTCCCGACAGCGCGGCAGCGGGCATCTCCCACATCCTGACCTTCACCGCAATTGGCGGGGCAACCTCCTACAAATGGAATCGTTGGAATCTCACGGACGTCGCCGCCGAGAACTGTTACAACATATCTAACATCACAACCTCCACCACCGGCACGTATTCCGTGCTGCACACGACGATCAAACAACAAGGCACGGCCGCCTTTCATCTGGAAAACACCATCTCCCCCGGTGCCAGTCAATCCATCCAGCTCAGTCCGCTCTA
>JAPLUJ010000649.1 GCA_026397695.1 Verrucomicrobiota bacterium
CAAAGAGTTATGAATGCTTGGCCTCTCACCCGCTGGGTGCGAGTTGGATTCTTCACAAGTCTCTTACAATCAGTGTCCATCCGCGTTTATCCGTGGTTCGTTTTCCTTTTAAGGTTTAGTCACGCGGCGCAAGAATATGTCGGATCCGACATTTGCGCAAGAAAAGATTTCGACAGAAAAGATTTCGACCAGACAACACGTCTGCAGCGCGGTGTCGGGAGGCGGGGAAATGGGGGTTGGTAGCCGGCGGAGCGAAGCACCTGCGCCAGTGTTTGTTCCTCAAGCTTCAATCCCCAAGCGGCGTGAGGCCGCACGACGGAATAGACGCCGGTGCGCGAAGGGTAACGCCCCGTCATCAAGGCCGACCGGGTGGGCCAAGGCCAGTAACAAGATAGTGATCACCTGGAACTTCATTTTGCGTTGATTTCTTGAGGTGAAATCTTGGCAACTGGGTCAGCAATTTCCAGGCAGATGACCGAGGCGATTTTGTCCGGCGCTCCGGCGGGTAACGTCAGCGTCACTCCGTTGTCGGTCTGCTGCACCTTCAATTTCTGGTGACCCGCTAGCAGATAGGCTCTGGTAACTTTGCTTTGTAGGCCGGCCAGTTCAAAGGTGCCGCTGGCCGGCCAATTGAAGATGTGCAGGTAGAGTTTCCCCGGCTTGGTGGTGCAGCGCCAGTCGTGTTTTGGGTCGAAGCGAGGCTGGCCGCGCTTGTCTTTCGGGCCGGGCATGGGGGTGCCGAGTTCGGGGCCAAACGGGGTGCGACCGGCACCGTAGATGGCTTCTCCGTTGATTTTCAGCCAGGCCCCCACTTTTCGGAGGATCTCCTGGCTGGGCGGGGGGATCTGGCCGTCGGCGTCGGGGCCGACGTTGAGCAGATAGTTGCCTCCCTTGCTGACGATATCTACCAGTTTGAAACAAATATCCTCGGGAGTCTTCCAGTTTTGATCGTCCTTCTTGTATCCCCAGGTGTCGTTAATCGTGGCGGCGGTCTCCCACGCGCCAGGGGTGACGACGTGGGGGATTTCGTTGTCGCCGCGCGACTGATAATCCTGCAGGCCTCCGGGGCCGAGGCGGCTGTTGATGAGGGTATCGGGCTGGATACTGCGGATCAACTCGACGAAGCGCGCGCTACGCTCGGGGGTCATCAAGTGCGGCGTATCGAACCAGATCAGGCCGATGGGTCCGTAGTGGGTGAGCAGCTCGCGCACCTGTGGCAGCGACTTGTCACGCAGATAGCGGTCGAAGTCCTTCTCGTCATTCGGCTTGAAGTCCCAGTTGTTGCCGGCGCCGTCAGGCTCGTGCCAATCCTGCGCCTGAGAGTAGTAGAAACAGAGTTTGATATTGCGTTTGGTGCAGGCCGTCTGGAGTTCCTTGAAGGGATCGCGGTGCCAGGGGGTGGCGTCGTGGACATTGTAGGGGCTCACTGCGGAACGGTATAGGGCGAACCCGTCGTGATGCTTGCAATCAAAGACCAGATACTTCATGCCTGCGTCCGCTGCCAACTGCGCCCACTCCTCGGCGTTGAATTTCCCTGGATTGAACTGCTTGGCAAGTTGTTCATATTCCTGCACGGGGATCTTCGCTCGATTCATGATCCATTCGCCAATCCCGCTGATGTTCTTCCCTTTCCATTCGCCCGCAGGCAGCGAATAAAGACCCCAGTTGATGAACAAGCCGTATTTGGCCTGATCGAACCACTGCAAACGAGCTTCCTTGGTTTCGGCTGGGGGCGGGGTTTCGGTTTGTGCCCGGGCAAAGCCCGGAGCCAGCAGGACTAGACCGGCTACGATGAGTGTCTGGCAGATGTTTTTCATGATTGTGGTTTACTCGACTTGTTCGTCGATTCTTTCGATGTAGGATGTCGCGA
>JAPLUJ010000479.1 GCA_026397695.1 Verrucomicrobiota bacterium
GCCGAAGTCACGTGTTCCCCACCGCGACCCCGGAGGATCCCGTCGACCTCGGGCCATCGCTCAAGACCGTGGCCCTGTTCCCGGAGCATCGTGCCAAGCACCAGCAGGTCGAGACGGTAATGATGGGTACGGTCGTTGCGCCGGACCTGGTTGCGGCGTCTGTGGAGGATTCCGAGGTCGTGCAGCCTGTCCAGCGCCCGGTCCACCGTCGATTGCGATGTCATGTCAAACAACTCGGCACATAACTCGCGGGCCGACTTATAGAACCAGCCACAGTCAGTGGGGCCGCGACCTCCGTTCATGGCCCTCTCCACCTCCTCGGCCGTGAACCTGTCCCTATCCTTGTGCCCCTGCCAGTATTCCATCTGAGCCAGCACCAAGGCCAGCACCAGGGCGCTGCCCGTACCGGCCTTGATCCGTGCAAGCGCCGCGTACTCCTCGCGGAGCGGCACGACGTTGGCGTGCGGTCTGCGGGCCTCCTGAGCGGCCTCCGCCTTCCTCCTTGTTTTTGCCATAATGATATATTGAAAAGTTCCAACAAGAATGCCGCCGGGGATCACCGTGATGGCTTTCCCCGGCGGCACGGTTTCATGTTCAGCCCATGGCCTCGGCATCCTGGAGCAGGACTTGGAGCAGGGCGGTGTCTTCCTTCAGCATGGCGTTGTATAGGCTGATGCTGTATTGGTGCAACCGCACCATGACATCCGCCAACTGCTGATGGCACCCGGCTTTTTCAGCCCATAATGCCGCGAGTTCCGCATGACGGTATTCGGGGGTCGTGTATTGCTTGCCGCGCTTCATGCAGGCGGTGGCGCACTTGCGTTCGAGCGCCGCCTGATCGCGCAGGAGGGCAATGACGCCCTTCAGATGCTTCAGGGCCGCCTCATGCGAACATTGCCAGTCCATGGTGCGCAGGCAATCGAGACTGTCCTGCAGCCTGCTCATGCTTTCGCTGCGTTCATTGTCCAACCCCTTGAGCCGCTCCGACATTTGCGGAATCCGGTTGTTGGCGGTTGTCTTCTTCGATGTCACCTTCTTGGAGCGTGACTTTGTTATGTGTGTTGTGCTCATATAATATGTGCTATTGGTTTTTGGTTACATGGGAGTCCCCGCAACAGGCACCGTGCCCGCGTTGACAAGGGTCGCCCGTGATTCTCAGATGCCCGACAGGCTGCGTTGCAGTTTCCGTGGTCTGGCATGATTCTCGACCGAGGCCGCTATCAGGCTTTCGATATCCGCCACGTTGAAGAGGCGGGTGCCCCGGGTCTGGCCCGGACGGCGGATGTTTGATGTTCTGATCAGGCCGTCCTCGGCATAGCGCCGAAGCTGGGGTGCCGTGATCCCGTGGGTTTCCCGAATGAGCTTGGCTTTCGCCCATTCGGCATTGGTTTTGGTGTGTGTCGTGTCGTTCATGACGACCGCACATTGCCGGAGGTTTACCGGCAATTCCTTAACTCTGTTGAGGGAGGGGGGTGTTAAGTAATCAGGTCTTCCTGCCCTTAATACTATCGGGTTTGGGTCCGCTCTTCGCCCGCCGCAGGTTGCTCAAACCCGTTATCCTCTTGAACTCGCGGCTGACCTGGGACTCGGCCACGCCCTCACCGTAGATGGCTTTCCGAAGTTGCTTCTTCGTCGGCTCAATTCCTCGCATCGCCAGGTCTATGCGCACCGCAATGGCTTTCAATAACCGCTTGTTGCCGAAGTCCGGGCTGTTCCACGTTTCGTCCATCGCCTGCAGGCGCTGCAACGCCCGGATCAGGATCTGAGCCTCGTCGAACAAATCCAGCTGCATGAGTCCGGATATGCTGTCACAGGCGGCTTGGTGTAGTTGGGGATCTAATCCGTCATAGGGTGCCGTGGGTTCATTGTCGTGGCGCGCCCTGGCGATGTATGCGGGAATCGCGAGCATCAGAAACGCGAACTGCGCATCATGCACAGCGGGGTTGGTTTTTGACGTGCGCCGGCCCAGCACCACTGTCGCGAGTTCCTCAACCAACTTCACCGACCAGATCGGCACCACGAAACGGTCCCCAGCTTTCAACTCCTTCGTTCCATTGTCGACGGCACCGAAGACCACGAGTTTGGCATCCTTGAACTCCCGCTGGAACATTTCATGGTCGGAAAGGGCTGGCTGCTTTGCCTTGGCCTTGGATTTATCCTTTGGCTGGGCCTTGGATTTATTCTTGGTCGCGGCCTTGGCCTTGGGCGGGGCGGAGGTTTTGTCCGGTTTCGCGGCACCATGTGGTTTCCTCGCAGCACTCATCGCGCGCATGCCCTAGCATGCGGCGATGGCCGTGGCCAGCGTGATTGGGGGAGGTGGGATGTCCGGCCCCCGAACCACGATGTTGAAAACATGATGCCCGGTGCCAAAACCCCCGAAACCCTCGGAACCTGGACGGGACGGGAAACGGTTGGTCGAGACCGTACTCGTTAGCGAGCCAGATGCATCATGGCTCACGCGTCAGGCCTGATTACGTCCCCGCGGCTTGGCTTGCTTGCGTGCCGCCTTCACGGCCCCCACCGCCTTTGCGGCCTTTGGTGGCTTGGCTGGGTGGGTCGCGTTGGCTTCCTTGACAGCCTTGACCTGTTCTTCCTTCAACTCGAACAACCGGCGGGCCACCCTCGGGTACATTTGTTGCTCGGCCTTCGATAGCTCACACATTCGCTGAAATTCCCAAGCTCCCACGGGGCGTGATTTCTGTTGGATTTGGATAAGCTCCCGCTCAGAGTCAGGGGATCCAAGCCGGGTGAAGAAACCCACGTCGTCAGCCTCGCAATCACGGCGTGGGGCGTGACCGGAACGCCTCTCACGACCGGTCTCGGATGGGACCTCGCTCGCGGGAGGGGAGGCCACCTTGACCGCATTCTTCCTCGGTGCCTTTTTGGCAGCCTTGCGCGGGTTGCGTCTGGTCTCGCGGCTCTCTATGAAACTCTCAAGTGCGGCGGGACGAATGCGGATCGAACGTCCGATGTGGACAATTTCGATTTCACCTGTGGCGATGAGCTGGTCAACGCTACGAAGAGACTGCCGCAGGATGCCGGCCGCTAGCTGTCGTGTTAGGAGTTGGTCCGACGCGTTTTGCATATGACGTTTCTGAGCAAAATCCAGTAACGCCAGACAGTCCAGCGCAATTCAAAATGAAGCCAGCGAACTCGATTACCCTCGGTTTGCTTTCCTCCTCGGTTTCTTTGACTTCGGGGCCACCGGGTTGGTGGAGACTCTCATCGAGACCACGTTGGAGGGCCTGGTCGGACGTATGTCCCAGAATGCCTTGGCGCAATCCTCTGCCGCCGGATTGGCGTAATGCGCCCACAGCATCGCGGGATCACCTTTGTGCCCTAGTTGAAGGGCGGTTTCACCGGCATCACGGAAGGCAAATAGGTGATAGGTTCCAAAGCAATGGCGGGCCGCATTGCTTGGGAAATTAAACACCCTCGGCTGGTCTCCCTTTTTCTCAGGCTTGCGGAGGTGACGCAGGACCTTCTTGTAATAGTATCGGACGGTTGACGCCGTGGGCGCCACCGGGCCGGATTTCTTGATGCAAGGCGATATCCACTCGGCCAAGGTCGGCTCGATCTTCACCCGGCGCTGGTGGCCCGTCTTTGTGATCGCGGCAGGCATGTCGATGAACCCGTTTTTGGTGTTCACCATTTCCCACTGCATGCGTGTGGCTTCCGCGTCACGGATTCCTGCGAAGAACTTGAACGCCCATAGCGGCAGGATTTGCGGTGCGTGCGACTCCACCGCACGCAGGAACTTTGTGACATCGGTGGGATGCATGATTGACGGGGCTTTGCGGTTTTCGAGGTGGTGGGCATTCGTCCGTTTAGCAGGCGAAATCGGCACGGGGTTTGTGCCGGTCCAGCCTCTACCCACACAGAATGAAAAGAACGTCCTGCAGGATCGCTTCAAATTCTCCCGCGTAACGAGGGACAGTGTTGAACCCGACTTGTCGCGGCGTGTACCACGAAGACCATTCAGCCAGTCGGCAAAAACTCCAGAGTCCATGGCCGCGACCAGCGTGGTCCCCTTGTCTGTAACCAGTCGCCCGATACGGCTTTTCAGGGTGGCGAGATGTCTGTCGCCTGCTCCCTCGGCTTCCTGGTGAGACAGGTATTTACCGAATGCCATGACGATTGTCATGGACCCCTTGTCGGCCTTCCATCCTCTCGCGAAATCCTGCAACACGGTCAAGAGCGCGGGCGGGGCGGGGGAGGTGACCTTGGCGAATTCGCGCCAGAACATCACGGCGGCCCGCTCGGGTTCGGTGATGGAACCGAATGATTTTCCCATGTCTCCAAGATCCGCCCGTTTTTCCTTCGCACATGCCGAGGCCTCGGTTTCGTTGGTGAAGTATTTTTTCTGCCGCTTTCCGTCCGCACCGGGCCAGATAACGACATGGGAATATGTCCGATAGAGGGAGTCACGCACCACAACGGCTTCGTTTGTTCTCATGCCCAAACAGTGCCTTGCAGCGTGGCGCATGACAAGCGAAAAGAGCAACAAAGAGCAACAAATAGAAAAAATCCTTTATTCTGCAATGAAAGGCCATGGCCTCCGAAGCCGTAGGTGCAGGTTCGATTCCTGCCGGGATCACCAGTCGGAAAAGTGGTTTTCCAAGTCATTCTGCACCTTTCCCGGTTATCGGTCGCGCGGGATTTTGGCACTTAGGAATTGCTGGATCTTACTCACGGCTGCGCGGTCGATAGTCCAGGATGATTCGCCCCAGATCTGGAACGCGTAATGTTGACCTGCGCGAGTGTGCACCGCGAGCAGGCGCCCGATAAACAACCGGTCCTCGCGCAGGCGGGTGTCTGTTAGAACCAGCGTGCCCGGCACCCACTCCGCGCCGACAAAGCCCTTCTTGCGGTAATCATCGACGCCCGACAGCCAACTCGCGCGAGTCTCGATGCGGATGTTCGAGTCGCGCCGGGTTGCGGCGGCGGATAGGCCGAGCTTCTGTGCCGGGTCCGCCGAACCGAACCAATGCGTCGAGCGTTCGGTTTTCCGCAAGCGCTTGCGCTCATCAAACTCGAAGACGAGGTATTCGTCTTTTTCGATTGATCCGCCGCCGCCGCTGTAACCGGCACCCACCAGAAAAATCGCGGCAACTTTTTCTGATCGATATGCCAGCATGTGCTCGTCTGGCGACACGGCATCCGGCTCGCCGAGGGTCAGCATGACGTCCGCCCGGGTTGTCTTGCCCGGCTGGAATTGGCCTGCGGATTCCTTGCGGATGTTGCGCCTCGCCTCGCCGGAGTCCAACCCCGGTGTGGGAATAACACACCCCGTCATGCCTAACAACACAACAAGCGCCGCCACCAGCCAGCGGCTCACAACATGGGAATCGGCATTCTCTGTTAGCTTCATGTCAATTAACTTCCACCAAGGTATGTTTGCGCAACACACCACCATCAAAGACCAACACGAGGCTGTAATTGGCTTTTAACCATGTTGGCCAACCAGAGGCAGTGACCTCGCGCACGACGACTTGATAGCACTTGTTCTTTTTCTCGTACGCCAGCCGATAGGTAAGGATGTTGCCGCCGTCAAAGTGCCCGGACGGCTGCCCGAGGCGCTCCAGCACCTGCCGTTCGGGCGTTCGTCCGTCAGCGAGGAAATCCAACAGGTCGGCCCGCCCCTTGGTGGGTTCTTGCGTTTCCGCGCAGCCAACGAACAATCCCATCATCCATATCCTTGAGAGGAGTCTAGTTTTCATGACCTTTCCGAGGTATTGACCTATCATGGCACGAACCGTCGTCAATCCAGAAGTTGTATTTATTGCAAATGCAAACCACCAAAGAATGCATTGGTGAGGGAAAATCAAGGCCGCGAATCGACTCGCGATTTCTTCTTGTCGGTCAGCCGCAGCGCCACGAAATACAAAACGCAGACCACCGCCACGGCGATGATGATCCACAGTGCCTCCTGCTTCACCGCATGAATCAAATGGGCGAGGTCCACGCCTGCGCCTTGTTGGAGTGCTGCCATTTGCTGCGGATCGAGTTGGTTGCCGACCTTTTGCCCTAACACGGCGAGCACCCAGCACCAAAGCGCCGAGCCGGCGAGCGTCAACGCGCTGAACTTCACAAAGCCCATGCGAATGATTCCGGCCGGGATTGAGATCAAGTGACGAATCACCGGCAACAATCGTGCGAAGAAGATCCCGCCGCCTTCATAGCGGTGCATGAAGCGCTCCGCCCGCTCGACTTTTTCCGGCGGCATGAAAAAGTATTTGCCAAAGCGCATCACCACCGGTCGTCCGACTAACAGAGCCGTCCAATAGGTGATCGCCGCGCCCAGCCACGACCCGAAGGTTCCGGCAAGAATCACCCCCGGCACCGTCATGCTCCCGCCATGGGCTGCTAGAATCGCCGCCGGGGGCACCACCAACTCGCTGGGAACCGGGAATATCGAGCTTTCCATAGCCATCAAGATCACCACTCCGCCATATCCCCATTCGTGAACCCAGCGGAACCATGTTTCGATCAATGACTGCATCATAGGTGTGCGGCAACGATGACGCCCCCGCCCCGATTGACAAGACCAATCCCACCCACAGTGACTCGCATGAGACGGCTAACAGGTGGTGCGCACCCGCCGGTAGCACACATGATACGCCCTCTGGCATCCCAGCCAATGATGGTGAAAGTCGCTATCATGTGATCTGCTTTGGAATGGTTGCTTGCGCCGGGACTCCGGTGCGTGATAGGACTTTGCGTGAAGGAGCATATCATCATGACACAACACATCGGAATTCTGACAAGTGGCGGGGATTGCCCGGGGCTCAACGCGGCGATCCGTGGTTTGGGCAAGGCGGCGCGCGAGCATTACGGGATGCGCGTGATGGGATTTCTGAATGGTTTCCGCGGTTTGGCGCAGGACCAGACGGTCGAACTTGATGGTGCCATGTTATCCGGCATCCTGACCGATGGTGGGACGATCCTGGGCACCAGCCGCGACAAACCCCACCGGATGAATATTGGCGGCAAGGAACTCGACATGACTGACGCGATCATCGCCACCTATCACCGGCACCATCTCGATGCGCTGGTATGCATGGGTGGCGGCGGCACCCAGAAAAACGCCCTGCGTCTGGCAGGGGCGGGCATGAACATCGTCACCCTGCCGAAAACTATCGACAATGACATTGCGCTGACGGACCGCACGTTCGGGTTCGACACCGCCTTGCAAATCGCCACTGAAGCGATCGACCGGCTGCATTCCACGGCGACGAGTCATGAGCGGATCATTGTGGTGGAGGTCATGGGACACCGCGCTGGCTGGCTGGCCGTGGAAGCGGGCATCGCGGGGGGGGCGGATGTGATTCTGTTGCCCGAAATCCCTTACGATGTCGAAAAAATCGCCGCCGCGATCCGCCGCCGCACCCAAAGCGGCAAACGCTTCAGCATCGTGGTGGTCGCGGAAGGCGCGATGTCCATGGACGATGCGCGCCAAGTGCAGGGCTTGGTGCAAATGCGCGACGCGGCGGACACGAAGCAACGTCGTATCGAAGCCAAGGATAAACTCCGGAAATTCCACGACGCGCATGTGGGCCACACGATCGGCCTCACCCGGGCCTTGGAACAACTCACCGGGCAGGAGTCGCGTCTGACGATTCTCGGGCATTTGCAGCGTGGCGGCACCCCGTCGGCTGCGGACCGGGTGTTTGCGACCTGGCTGGGAACGGAATGCGCCGCAGTGCTCGATGAAAAGCAATACGGAGTGATGTTGGCCTTGCAGGGGACCACTTTGAAGCGGGTGCCTCTGGCAGAGGTGGCGGGCCGGATCCGGCAAGTGCCGTTAGATCATCCGCTGATCATCTCCGGCCGCCGGGTGGGGACCGCTTTTGGCAATTGAAAGCTGGAGCGGCGCGAGTTTCGCGGCGATTTCCGCGCGGAGTGCGTCGAAAACCACCACGGCCCGCGAGCCGTCTTGGAGGACGCCGACGGGCAAGCCGCGGGCGCTGGCCCGCACGAACAAATCATCGCGAGGGATCTGGGTTTGGAAAACCATTGCGGGCGGCAGCAGTTGGCGTAATGCGGCTGCGGCCTGTGTACTTTCGGTGAGGTTGTATTGCACCATGGTGAGGCACACGCCGAGCACGCTGAGGCGGGGGTTCATGATGCGCAGACGATGCAGTCCATCCAGCAGTTTGGGAACCGAGCGGATGCCTAACGGTTCCGCTTGTTGGGGAATCATGATTGCATCGCTCGCAGTGATCACGTCACCAGTGATACCGAACAGCCCGGCGGCCGTATCGATCAGGCAAAGGTCGAATCCGCAGGCGGCGACGCTGCGGAGAAACGCCCGCACCCGCACCAGGTGGGTTCCCATGCCGCCATCACCCGCTTCGTAGTCACCGGCTTGACCGCAGGTCACCAGCGACAAGGACGGCAAACTCGTGGGCACGATCCAGCGGTCAAAAGGGCCGGCGGGATTGGTCAGGTAATCGTAAAATCCTGCCAGCAGGCGGGATTGCCTGGTGAGTGAGAGTCCCACCGATCCCTGGGGGTCGGCATCGAGCAGCAAGGTGCGCACGCCGGCCCGGGCGAAAGCATGGGCCAGATTGATCGAGACGGTGGTTTTTCCCACGCCTCCTTTTTGGCTTGAAATGGCGATACTGATCACTCGGCAATGGAAAAGTGTTGCCGCAGCGTAGCTTCGGCTTGCCATATCGGAAGTTTTTTATTCATCATGCGCGACAGGGGCAGGGCCGCAGGGTTTCCGACCCGCCAATTATTATGAAAGCTCGATATTTTCTGTTAGCCGCAGTGTGCGGTTTGACTCTTGTTGCCAGTTCCTGCCGGAAATGGAAAAAGGCGGATGTGCAAGAGCCGGGTCCGCAGGTGGTGGTTGCTCCCGAATTGCAATCCAACGGGCTCGGGTCATTGCCCGGGGCCGTCTATCATAGTCAGGCCGACTCACCCATTCATTGGCAACCCTGGACCAAAAACTCCTTGAAACGGGCGAAGGCTGCCGGCCGCCTGGTGTTTGGCGTGATTGCCATGCCGCAACAACCCGGATTTCAAAAGGTGTTGGCGGCATTGGCCCGTGACCGTGACGTGGTGAAGGCCATCCATGAGAATTACGTGCCGATTTTGATTGATGGGGACGCGGCCCGTGAGATCGGGATTCTAACGGCGGATCTGAGCGGAGAAATCCAACGCCCACTCCAATTGCCGATGTTCGTCTGGATGACTTACGAAGGAAATCCGGTGGCATGGATTCCGGTGGCCAAGACGGAGTCGTCGGGAGTCGTGGATTTGTTCGATCAATCGCACCTGATGGTCTCCCGGATGTGGAAGGATTCACCGGATTACGTGCTGAAAAACAGCAGCATCGACAACGCGAACCGCCGCGCACGCATCCTGCAGCGCAAAGTGACCAAGTCCGTAAGCGAGCAACCTGCCGTGGACGTGGTCCGCTGCCTGCGGCAGCTCATTTCATTGTACGATCCCATCTCGCGTACCTTCGACGGGACCGGCGGCTTGTTCCCAGCCGGGGGGCTCGAGTTGTTCGCCACGGCGTCTATCCATCTGGGACTGCCACCCGCCGTGCGTTCCCGCGCAATGGAAACCACCCGCGATTTGATGGCCGATTTGTTGTCCAGTGCGATGTTTGATCCCCTTGATGGAGGGGTTTTCTCGGCTCGTGGCAGCACGTCATGGGCGTTGCCGCAATTTGTTAGAAATTGTCCCGACCAGGCACGCGTGGCGGTGGCATTGCTGCAAGTGTATCGAGCGACGGGTGATGCGCAGGTATTGGAAAAGGCGCTCGGGTTGATCTCGTTTGCGGAAAAAAGCTACGTGACGACGGAAGGTTTGTTTGCCGTGGGCCTTGCGGAGCCAGCCGTTCCGGCGCAGTGGATGTGGAGTGTGGAGGACATCGAGAAAGCGCTGTCGCCGGAAGACGCGGCTTGGTGGATCAAGGTCAACGGCATGAAAGGGCTGGGCAATCTTCCGTCCGAGATCGATTCACGTCGGGAGTTTTTCCGGTGCAACACGCTGGGATTTGCCCAAACGATGGCCGCGATTGCCGTCGGTCAATCGCAAGCGGTCGAGACATTCGCCCCGCGATTCGAGGCGGTCAAAGCCAAGCTTCTCGCCGTACGTAACGCGCGTCTTGGGGAGACGCGGCGTGACGAATGTTCGCATGCGGGCGCCACCTTCCGGATGGTGTCGGCCTATGCCGCAGCGTTCGGAGTCACCGGTGACGAACGTTTCCGGGAGAAGGCCGTCGCCTTGCTGAAGCACGCGCGGCAAGCCTTTTCAGTAGGTCCCAAGTTGCGGATGTTTACCACTGACGCTCCGGATTCGATCGGGGCGGGGCGGGCCTTCCTCTATGCCTTGGCGCTGCAGTCGGTGCTCGATGTGGCGGCCATCACCTCGGACGATCATTGGCTCTTCTGGTCCGAAGATCTTGCGACCACCGCCACCGAATTGTTCGTCAGCAATGATTTTCTCAAGGAATGCTCGGACGATGCGAAACTCATCGACCTTCCGATCACCGACCTGATCATGCTTTTCGACGATTCCACTGTGGGCTTGGTTTCCCTGGCCGAGAGTCGGCTCGCCGCACTCGGGCGGCCCCTGGTGGCGAGTTTCAGTGAACTTGCCACCCCCTTGCCGCTCCAGGCACTGGACCGGCCGCTGCTTTACTCGGATCTGCTGCTTGCCACGTTCGTCCGCCACTACGGGGTGACCGTCGTACTCGGGGCGGACATGTCGCCCGCCTTGAAGCGAGCTGTCGAGCGACTCCCGATGCGCGTGATCCAGCACCGTCCCGCGCGACCGGAAGATCAAGTTCCTGCCGGTTCGGTCAAAGTGCTGCTGCCCGCAGGAGAGAGCTGCATTGCATCCACCCCGGAAACTTTGCAACAAGCGGTCTTGCCCTCACCCGGAAAATAAGAAAATCTCCGCGCGCGTGATTGCAAGTCCGCGCCCATCACTCTCTGTCAAGATGCAACTCTATCCGATTGTCACTCCCCTTTGTTTCCTGTCCCTGATCGTTTCCGCTGCCGCCGAAGTCTTTATCATGAAGGACGGTTCCAAGTTGGAAGGTTCGATTCTGCGTGAAAACGCAACCTCCTATGTGATCGAGGTGAAAGTCACCAAAAGCATCAAGGATGAGCGGGAGATCGCCAAGGCGGACGTTGAGAAAATCGAGCGGGTAGCGCCCGACAAGCTTGCTTTCGCGGTGATCGAAAAACTCACGCCGACTCCTGATTTGCTGACGTCGGATGCCTACGCGAAAAGGATTCGCGCGGTGGAACAGTTTCTCGCCAATCACCGGCTGAGTGCCAAATTGAAGGATGCCAAGGAGATTCTCGCCACCCTCAAGGCCGAAGCGAACGAGATTATCGCGGGCGGAATCAAACTCAACGGCAAGATCATCCCGGCCGCGGAATACCAAGCCAACGCTTATGACATCGACGCCCGCATTCAAGAAGCGAGTCTGCGCAAGCTCGCCAGTGACTTGAAATATCTTCAGACGCTCCGCATGTTCACCAAGTTTGAACGCAACTTCCGCAATACCGCGTCCTATCTCGCCCTTGTTCCGCTGATGAATCAGGTGATGACTTCCCACATGGCGGAGGCCAACCAATACCTGTCCACCTACGAGGCCCGCGAGCAAGAGCGCAAAGTGGGTCTGGAGCGCATGCCCCTCGCCGCGCGCCGCGCCACCGAAAACGCGATCCGCGAGGAAAACGCCGCACTTGAAACGCAGTTCACCAAGGAAAAGGACGCGCGACTCGGCTGGGTCAGCATTCACCCGTCCTGTAAATCCGCTTTGGATGAGACGGTGGCTTTCGGTCAGCAGGAAATCGCGCGCTTGGCGACCGTTAGAGACGAACCGGTTGTGGATGGCGGGAAGCTCTTCCGCGACGCCATGAACTTGATCCGGAACAAGGGTGAATCCGCCGAAATCGCCGCCGCCATCACCGCCGCCAAAACCGCCATGCTGCCCGCGCGTTACATCGCCATTCTCGAAGCCGCCGCGCCGGAAGTGAAAACCGATCCCTAATCGATCTGCCTTTTTTTGCATGCCCACACCACGTACTGTTAGCCGCAGCCGCAAGACCGCCGAAACCTCCATCGAGCTGTCACTCAACATCGATGGCACGGGGGTTTCCTCGATTGATACCGGCATCCCGTTTTTCGATCACATGCTCACGCTGTTTGCGAAACACGGGCTGTTTGATCTAACGGTGAAAGCGGTGGGCGATGTCGCGGTGGATTGCCATCACACCATCGAGGACACCGGCATTGTCATCGGCGATTGCCTGCGCGAGGCGCTGGGCACCAAGGCGGGTATCCGGCGTTACGGCTGCGCCTATCTGCCGATGGATGAAACGCTGGCCCGTGTGGTGGTGGACCTCAGCAACCGCCCGCACCTCGAATTCCGCGCCCCGGCCGGCATGCCATCCGCACCTAACATGCCGTTCTCCCTCGTCGAGGAGTTCTGTCGCGCCGTGGCTGCCAATCTGCGCGCCAACATCCACGTCGAGTTGCTCTATGGCCGCGATGGCCACCACATCGCGGAAGCCATCTTCAAGGGGCTCGCCCGCGCCTTGCGGAGCGCCTGCGAACGCGACCCGCGGGTGGTCGGCATCCCCAGCACCAAGGACGCGCTGTGAATGTCACTCTCATCGATTACGGTGCCGGCAATCTGCGCAGCGTGGCCAATGCCTTGTGCGAACTCGGCGTGCATCCCGCCATCGCCTCCGCACCGGATGATCTGCTAGATACCACCCACCTGGTACTTCCGGGTGTAGGTTCGTTCGGTGATTGCATGGCGCAGTTGGCAAGCCGCGGGCTTCTAACATCCATCCGTGAGTGGCTGGCGGGCGGCAAGCCGTATCTCGGCATCTGCCTTGGCTATCAGATTCTATTGGATTCCAGCGCGGAATCTCCGGGCGTCGCCGGTCTCGGCATGGTCCCCGGCACCGTCCGCCGTTTCCAACAAACACCGGGACTGAAAATCCCGCACATCGGATGGAACTCGCTGACCCCCCGCAATCCGGACACCGGAATTTGGACCGGCCTCGGCGCGGAGCCGTATTTCTATTATGTGCATTCGTATTTTCCCGTGCCCGACGACTCATCGGTCATCGCTGCGGAAACGACCTATGGCGATGATACTTTCGCCGCCGCCATCGAACTGCCGAACCTGTTTGCCTGCCAGTTCCACCCGGAAAAAAGCCAGGACGCCGGCCTGCGCCTGATCCGCAATTTCCTGGGTATCACAGCCCCGGGATGCCGAGACCGCCGGTGAGTTTTTTCATGGCGGCGGCGGACTTGTCCTTGCCCTGAGTGATGGCCTCCTGAACCCCCTTGAGGACCAGTTCCTCTAGGAATTCGACATCCGAGGCATCGACGAGCGATGGATCGATTTTTATGGCAAGCACGTCACCGGTGCAGTTGGCGGTGACGGAGACTTTGCCACCGCCCACCGAGGATGTGACGGTTTCCCGGGCGAGTTCTTCCTGCTTGGCGGCGAGTCCGGCCTGCATCTGCTGGGCCTGTTGCATGAGTTTGGCGATGTTCATTGGGAAGAGATAGTGGATAGAAGAGAGAAGATACAGGCTTTTTCTTCACAGCACCTTGCCGGCGAATTTTTCGAGGGCGGCTTCGATCAGCGGGTCCTGATAGAACGGATCGTCCACCGGCTGGCGGGTGGCGGGAGGCGCGGGATTCTGCACTTCCTTCCACGGGGGCGGATCGGTGGCGGGCGGAGGTTCCTGCACCTCGGGAGTGGCATCAATTAGGGCATCAAGGGCTGTGCGTTCGGTGCCGGGTGCTTGCGGTTTGGCGGGCGCGGCAGGCACCGCAGTTGAACGGGGAGCGTTTGCCGAATGGTCTGGTGCGGCCTGTAGCGCGGGTATGGGCTGGTGAGATGGGCTTGGCGGGTGGAAACCGCCGCCACTGAAATCCGCGCCCCGGGTGAGGACTTTGAGGACGTCGGTGATGCGGACTTCGCCGAGGGATTGGATGCACTTGATGACGCCGAGTTCGAAATGGAGACGCTTGTTAGTGGCCCATTTCATGCGGCCTTCGGTTTCCGCGAACACGTCGATGGCGGCGAGAATGCGATCCGGCGGGAAATCACCCGCGGTTTCCAACAGTTTGCCCCACAGTTCGGCGGGGATGCCCTCGCCATCGGCCGCGGGGTCGAGTTTGGCGACCAACAGGGCCCGCAGACAGCCGATCAACTCGCCGAGGAGTTGGGATAACTCGCGGCCACTCTCCGCTTCTTTCTGGATCAGGGCGAGGGCGGCGGGGGTTTCACGCGAGAGCAGCGCCGACGTGAGGGCGGCGACTTTTTCCCGCGAGGTGAAACCAAAGACATCGAGCACGTTCTCCTCGGTGATCGCAGCGCCGCAGAAGGAAACAAGCTGGTCTAACATCGATTGGGCATCCCGCATCCCGCCGTCGGCCCCCTTGGCGATGGCCCATGCGGCGCTTGGGTCGAGCGTGATGCCTTCCAGTCCGGCGATGTGGAGCAATTGGCCGGCGATGGTTGCGGTGGGGATCGGCCGCAGATCGAAGCGCTGGCAACGCGACAGAATCGTCGGCAAAATTTTGTTAGCCTCGGTGGTGGCGAAGAAGAATTTCACATGCGGCGGCGGCTCCTCGAGTGTTTTGAGCAGCGCGTTGAAGGCGGCGTTCGAGAGCATGTGGACCTCGTCGATATAGTAGATCTTGAATTGGCCGCGGGCCGGGGCGAAGCGGACCGACTCGCGGAGGTCGCGGACTTGTTCGACGCCGTTGTTAGAGGCGCCGTCGATTTCGAGCACGTCGAGCGAGCGCCCCTCGGCGATTTCGATGCAAATATCCTCGTCGGGATTGAAATCGATCTGCGGGCCACCGGTGCAATTGAGTGCCTTGGCCAGGATGCGGGCGATGGAGGTCTTTCCGGTGCCGCGTGGGCCGACGAACAAGTAGGCGTGGGCGAGGCGTTTTTGAGTGATCGCGTTGCGCAGGGTACGGACGACGTGGTCCTGACCGAGGACGTCGTCGAAGGTTTTGGGGCGGTATTTCCGTGCGAAGACCTGGTAGCTCACGCGGGTGAGTGTAGGGATGGCGGCGGGTTTGTCATGACAGAGTTTGCAGAAATCGGAAAAAGACGCAGGTGCAACGTTGCCTCACGCGAGCACCTTGCTGACGCGTCCCGCGATGATTTCCGCGAGTTGGGTTTCGCCTTCTTCGCGCAGGAAATCGCAATAGTTCGAGGCGACGGTTTCGAGATCCTTCTTATAGTCCGGGCCGAGGGCTTCGAAGCCGGCGAGGGCGTTTTCAAAATGGCGGCGTGACCATGCGCGGTCGCCGGTGCTGAGCAGGGCGAGGGCGAGATTGTTATGGGACTGGGCGGTATCCGGGTGTTCCTCACCGAACAGGCTGCGGCGGGTTTCGAGGGCCATCATGTGCATTTCGCGCGACTGCTCGTGGAACCCGGCCGCCTGATATAGAGCGCCCAGGTTGCTGGAAACCGTGGCGGTTTTCTCGTGCTCCTGGCCGAGTTGCGAATGGACGATTTCCAAGGCGCGCAGGAACTGGGTTTCGGCGGCATCGAGGTCACCGGCGGTTTTGTAAAGAAAGCCGAGATTGTTAGTCATGGCCGCGATGTCGAGCATCAGCGGCGGCTCATGCTGTTCGAAGTATTGGATGGCGCGATGCCAGTGTTGGGCCGCCTTCTCGGTTTGGCCAAGGCCGTCGTAGGCGGCACCGAGTTCGGCATGCAGGCGACCGATCTGGTCGAGTTGATCCGGGTTGTCGTCCAATTGATCGATGGCCTGGCGGTAATCTTCGCGGGCTTGTTCGAAGTTGCCGAGTTCGCGGTGGATGTCGCCGCGGATTTCCAGAGTGGTGGCGAAGGCGTGGATGCACTCGAAGTTGGGTCCCAGGGATTGCTGGCATTTTTCCACGGCGGCGGTGGCGGCGTGGAGAGCCTCGTTAAGATCCCCGGCAGCACGGAGGGCTGCCACACGGTCTTGTAAAATGCCAATAAGGGTAGCGGTCGGAGAGTCCATGATGTGCGGGGTGCGGTTGGTGATTACTCGGAGTATTGATGAATTATTTCGACTGACGAGCGGAAATTGTCGGACGGCAAAAGTCTTTCGAGTAATTCCCCGCGCGAGGCGGGCAGTGAGCCGAGCACATCGAGCAGGGAAAGGTCTGCCGGGTGCGGCGGGTGGGAGATGCCCAGCAGTCGGACCAGTTCGTGTTCGAAGTGGCGGAGCGCCCGCAGGCTGGGCTGTGTGGCGTCGATGTGGTCGAGCGCCCGCTCTAGCAGGTTGTGCAATTCGGGTACCGGATGTCCGGGTTCCACGGCGGCTTCCAAGAGTTGGCAGCAGTAGGCGGCAAGCAGGGTGGTGGTGTAGTTTTTCCGCAAGCCTTCACGCCATTGGTGGATGAAAACCTCGCGCAAGGCATGCAACTCACCCCTCCTCGCGTGCTGGAAGGTGATTTCCCCGCCGAAAAACAAGTCGAGTTGCCCTGCGAACGGACTCTTCGGACGGCGGGCCCCCTTGGCCACGGTCTTGATCAATCCGTGCGTTGCGGTGAACCAATGGACAATCAGGCTGGTATCCGACAGCCGGGTGAGACGGATGATGGTGGCCAGCGTGGATTGCACCGTGCGATCTTCAGAAAATCCGCGGCGATTGGCGATGGAAATCCAGAGCCGAAAATATTTTGAAGAATTGGGGCTTGGGTTCCGTATTACTACTCTCCCGCCTATTGAACTGCATGAAATCACTTCTCATTGCCGCTATTGCCGCCGGGGTCAGCTTGGCCACCGCCGAAGAACCCAAGTGGACGTCCCTCTTCAATGGCAAGGATCTCACCGGTTGGACTCCCAAAATCCGCGGCTGCAAGGCCGGGGAAAATTTTCACAACACGTTCCGCGTGGTGGACGGGGTGCTTCAGGTGAACTACGCGGACTACGCCCAGTGGGACAACCGCTTCGGTCATTTGTTTTATGCCAAGAAATATTCCAACTACCGGCTCCGCCTCGAATACCGCTTCACCGGTGAACAAATGAAGGGCGGTCCCGGCTGGGCCTTCCGCAACAGCGGCGTGATGATCCACAGCGAGTCACCCGAATCCATGGAACAGGAACAGGATTTCCCCGCTTCCATCGAAGTCCAAATCCTCGGCGGAACCGGCAAAGGCGAACGCCCCACCGGCAACCTCTGCACCCCCGGAACCCACGTCGAAATGGATGGCAAACTCGAAACCCGGCATTGCATCAACTCGAAATCCAAAACCTTCCACGGCGATCAATGGGTGGCTCTCGAGGTGGAGGTGCACGGCAACCGCCTCATCCGCCACCTCATCAATGGCGAGGAAGTCATTTCCTACAACAAGCCCCAACTCGGCGGCGATGCCCATGCCGACGCGCTCATCAAAGTGGCGGGTGACAAAATGCTCGCGGAGGGATATATCTGCCTCCAATCCGAAAGCCATCCCGTCGAGTTCCGCAAAATAGAGATCCTGGAACTCGCACCCTGACTCACCCGCCATGCCCGGCGCGTTTTCGCTCGTTCTTGAAACTTCCACGCCCCACGCGTCGATCACGCTCGTCGGACCGGACGGAACGCTGACCCAGCGCGGGTTTGTGAGCGACCGCAATCACAACGCGATGTTGTTCGCGCCGATGGCAGAACTGCTGCACGGCGACGCGCGACGCCATATCGGCCTCGTGCTCGTCGGCAGCGGACCGGGAAGTTATAGTGGTACCCGCGTCGGCATCGCCGCCGCCCAAGGGGTGGCCATCGCCTTGGCTTGCCCGGCGGTCGCCGTGCCGTCGATTCTCGCCGTGCCATCCGCACAGAACGGGGCAACCTGCCTCGCCATCGGCGACGCGCGGCGCGGCGGGTTCTGGAGCGCACGGGTGGAGAATTTCCGTCTCACCGGCGAGCCCGCACTGTGCGATGCCAAAGGACTCGCAGTCATCGTTTCGCAGGCGAGCGCAGCGGGAATCGAGGTTTTTTCCTTCGAAAATGCCGGGCGTTTCCCGCTGCCGGACGAACTCTCCCTGATTGTTAGACAGGAAATCCCGGATGCCACACGGCTGTGGCAGGCATGGATTGGAACGGACGCGATGACCCGCCGCCAATGGTCAGCGGCAATCCCGCAACCGCTCTACCTAACACCACCCCACATCACGCTGGCCAAACCCGCATGCTGGATGCGCCCCTAACCCCTCATGCATGTCCGCATCATCGTTGCCGGAAAACCCGCGCTCGCCTATGCCAAGACGGGGGCCGAGGAGTATCTGAAACGCTTGTCCCGCTACGGCGACTACGAATGGATCACCGTTAAAACCGGAACACGCGATGACGTTTCCGCTAGATTGTTGGAAAACTCGCGCGGTTGCTTCCGCATCGCCTTGGACGAACGCGGCGAGGCGCTGGGCACCCGCGCCCTGGCCGAACGCCTCGCATCACTCGCCGTGCGCGGCGACATCAAAACCATCGCCTTTTTGATCGGTGCGGCTGACGGCCACAGCGAATCCCTGCGCACGGCCTGCGATCTCGTGCTCACCCTGTCACCGTTCACTCTCCAGCATGAACTCGCCCTGCTGGTCCTGCTGGAACAACTCTATCGGGTGGCCACCCTGAAAAGCGGATCCCCCTATCACCGCGACTGAGCGAATTGCTCGCACGCCATAATGAAAACCGGATTTTTGAGAAGTGTCGCTTTTATGCGCACATCTCATCGCGAATCGGTCGGCATTGCACGCATGGAATAGGATGGTTCCCGGATTTGACCTTTGCCGGAAGCTCCGGTATCAATTCCTGCCACCCCGCTCATGATCCGCGAAATCCTTCAATACGGCCACCCCGTTCTGCGCCAACGCTGCCGCCAGGTCACCTTGGTCGACAGCACCATCCAGCATCTGGCCACGGATATGTTAGAAACGATGGTCGATGCACATGGTGTGGGGCTGGCCGCCCCCCAGGTGGGAGAGGACATTCGCTTGGCGGTGATCGATGTTTCGCACGATCCCGCGTGTGTTTCGCTGCTCAAGGTGAACGGCGAGGACGTGGCTCTGCAATCGATCATGCCATTGGTTTTCATCAACCCGCATTTGACAAGTGGCCAAGAGAAGGAATTCTGCATCGAAGGGTGCCTGAGCATCCGCGGCATCCGCGCGGAAGTCCGTCGGCCCATGATCGTGAAAGCCACTCTGCCGCAACTCGACGGATCGGTCCTGGAGGTCGAGACGGACGGGCTGCTGGCACGCGTCCTGCAACATGAAACAGACCATCTGAACGGAGTTCTTTTCGTGGACCGCTTGACTGCGGTAGCCAAGGTTTCCATGAGAAACCGCCTCAAGCGCCTGCTGGAAGAAAACGCGCAGAGCTGAAGACCGTGGCTGGATAGCCATGATAGAGAATCGCGGATCGGGATCGTTCATCGTAGCGCAACCGGACGCCCGCGCACTTCTCACGGAAGTCGAAAAAAGGGCTTGCAAGCATGAATCACCGCTTGACTGCATCCATGCTTGCCATAGCCTCGCGCCATGCAAACATTCCTGTGCCTACCCCCCTGTGCAGGGCGATGATTGCCATGCTCGCTCCTGCACTCCATGCAATTCCCAACGGGGCCGTTGAACCCACTCTCCTCTAACATCGCAAACCACCATAATGATCCACCTATGAAACCGCAAATCAACCGAAGATTGTTTCTGAAAACCACTGCTGGAGCCAGCGTGTTCAGCCAGTTTGGCTTCAACATCCTGCACGCTCAAAACAAGGGTGATAAACTTCGCCTGGCCATCATTGGCACCGGCGGAAAAGGCGGATCGCATCTCCAATGCGTCCAGCGGGCCGGTGACATCGTCGTCGCCCACTGTGACATTGATGCCAACCGCCAGGGCATGGCGCCGGGCACTTGGCCGGCATCCAAGTTCTATCAGGACTACCGGCAGTTGTTTGACAAGGAGATCAAGAATATAGATGCGGTGATGGTGGCGACACCGGATCACAGCCACTACCAACCGACGGCCTTGGCAATGGCGGCGGGGAAACATTGCTATACGCAAAAACCGCTGGTCCACACCGTCGGGGAAGCCCGTCAATTGAATCTGGCTGTTGAAAAACACAAGGTGGCAACGCAAATGGGCAACCAAGGGCATGCCGGTGAAGGCAACCGCTTGATCTATGAATATGTCAACGGCGGCATGCACCCGGTGCCCGCCAACGTCAACTGGGATTTGTGGCTCGGGCCGGCCCCCGAGCGTCCGTATAAGAATGGGGTTTACCATGACTTCAAATGGCGCGGATTTTATGACTTCGGCGGTGGTGCGCTGGCTGACATGGCCTGCCACACCATGGACAGTATTTTCTGGTCCATGAACCCGGGCGTGCCCAAGAGTGTGGAAGTGATGGAAATCTACAAGCACAGCGACGACATGTTCCCGTCCGGTGCCATTTTCCGCTGGGTCTTCCCCGCCGGCAAACTACCTAACGGCAAAGCCCGCCCGGAACTCACCATTTACTGGTACGAAGGGAAATTGCTCAAAGACGGCAAGGAAGTGCCCGCACTGGAACGCGTCCGCCGCCCGGCCAAATTGGAGGAAACCAAGAAAATGCCGCAGAGTGGCAATGTGTACTTCGGCTCCAAGGCGGATCTGCTCATTCAAGGCGACTATGGCGACAGCCCGCGCATTGTCACCGGTCCGGACGAAGCGCCGGTGGGCAAGCCGCCCCAACTGCTGGAGCGCAATCCCGCTGGCGGTGGTGACTTTGGCCAGTATGCCGAATGGCGCCTCGCCTGTGTGGGCGAAAAAGACTGGAAGCATCCAGGCTCAAACTTCACTTATGCCGCCCCATTCACGGAGGCTATTCTGTTAGGAAATATTGCCCTCCGAAAAGGTTGGGAGCCACTCAGGTTTTCCTGATCAGTGTGGTGGTCGGTTTCATGGTTTTGATAGATATGGGGTTGTGGAAACTTCGTTCACCAAGTCACCTTGGCTCCCAAAATGGTGTTCCAGCCGGGCTCGTTCTGGCCGGAACCGTGATTTCGATAGTCCTGATCAGTGAGATTCTCGATGCCGCAGGTGAGATCCAGGTGGTCGTTGACTTTCCATCCACCGTGCAGTGAGGCGACGATATAGCCGGGAGTGCCGTGGGTGGGGATGCGCTGGTTGTCGGCAGCCTGGTCCGCCGCAGTGATGCGGTCCTCGGTGGCGGCGGCAAGCACGCGACCTTCCAACCAGAATTTTTGCGAGGGTGCGGTCCATCGCAGGGCGAGCGAGCCGGTGAGCGGGAGTTGGCGGGTGTTAGGCTTGTCATGGATCGGTCCGTCGAAGTAGGCGGGGCTCGCGGTGCGTCCTTCCTGCCATGCGGCAAAGCCGGTGAGCGTCCACTGCGGGTGGATGCGCCAGGCCGCTTCGAGTTCAAGGCCATACACATAACCGTCGCTCGCGTTGGCGGCAATGGTGGTGGTGCTGCCGGCGGTGATCGGAACCGCGACGATCAGGTCCTGCGCATCGGTGTAAAAGGCCGCTAGACCCAGGGAAAGATTTTCGGTGTGGTGGCGGACACCGAGTTCGTAGGTGATGAAGGTTTCCGGATTGAGGTTGGTGGAGCCTAACGAATCATTGCCGGACCTCGCGGTCGCATTGCCAGACAGGTCATCCAGATTCGGTGCGCGGAACGCCTGGGAAATTCCTCCGAAAACACTCCAGCATGGACTCAGATGATAGAGTCCGCGCAAGGATCCGACCAGCGAATCCCAGTCCTGGGACAGGTTATATTGCATGCTGCCGGAACGGTCACGATAGCGCCCGAGGGTCGCCTGCGCGTATGTGTAGCGCGCGCCGGCGGTGATTTCCAAGGCGTCCACCGGCTTGATGAGATACTGGGCATAAACGCCTAACAAATCATACGTGGAATCATCCGCGACCGGCAGGACTTCCTGATAGCCCGCGCCGGACGATTTCATCTTGTATCCGGACGAATTGACCGTGTCGTGATAGTAATCCACCCCGTAAACCAAAGTCCCCGGTCCGATCACTGATTCCAAGGTCAGGCACGCGCCGATGGTTTCGAGATCGATATCCGAGGCCCGGATGCTGTCTTCGGCGGGCTTGCGGTTTTGAAACTCCGCGTCCGCGCTCGTTTGCCAGGAAAGCGTGGCGCTCCAGTGTTGGATGGCCGCGCCGGCCTGCGGGTTTTCCCCGGCATACCGGAGATAGGTCAGCGAGCGATCCTGATCAAAGTCATCGGTCGTCCAGCGGCCGGGGGCGGCCACATGCCCGTCATGCTGCCATCCGGGATTGTCGATGGTCCGGTGCCAGCGCGAGATATCATCCTGATGCACGGAGTTATGGGCAAGCGTGAGGGTGGATTCCGGTGTGACCGCCCAATCCATGCGGAAGTCCAGGTCCTGCTCGGGATAGCCGGTATTCTTCATGCGACCCACCGCCGAATCCTCGATATCGCCGAAATCCTTGGCGGAAAGGCCTAACCAAACACCGAATTTCCCGCCCACCCCGGTTTCCATTTCAAGGCGCCCGATGTGGCTGCCCTCGCCGTTGCTGCGGAACTCATACGCGGCCGATCCTCCCAGATAGATCTGATCCGCAGGCCGGGCGCGGAAATCCGACGACTTGCTGAACGCGTTGAGGGTGCCGCCGATGGCATCGGAACCATAGAGCACGGAACCCTGGTTCTTGATCAACTCGATGTGATCGAGCGAGAGAGGATCGACCGTGTTCCAATACTGCACCGGCCCGCTGCGAAAGGTCGAATTGTTGAGGCGCACACCGTCCATCAACAACAGGTTCTGGCGTCCGGTGAACCCGCGAATGAACGGCGAGCCTTGTCCGTACGCGGTCTTCTGAACCAACACCCCGGGCGTGTATTGCAGGATGTCCGGCAAGGTGCGGCGGGTGTTGTCCCGTATGAAGTCCTCGCCCAGCGAGGATGCACTATAAGGTGTGTCGCTGAGCGCGGTCTCCATCCTCGCGCCAGTCACTACCAGAGGATCGAGCAGAATCTGCGCATGCAACGGGGCTAGCACCGCAAGCAGAATGAAGGCGGTGGTCTTCATGGTGGTCTTCATGGGGATTATCTATTTATTCATTAGATGAAAGCGGGATGCTCGCTCACACATCCCTTGAATCGCACGCACGGAGAATGGCTGTCAATGAAACGGCATGGACAAGATTTGCCCGAAGGCGGCTCATGATGGACGGTCTTCGACCAGACAGCGGCTCATGAGGTCCTTATTCTTCCCCCCGCTGCAACCCGGCGCGGCGCAGTTTCTGCCGCAGGGTGGCGCGGTGCATGCGCAGGGCGGCTGCCAGATGGGTCGGCTTGTTGGAGTGTTTGTCCAGCAAGTAGCGCAGCATCAGCGCTTCGATCCGTTCCAGCAGCGCGTCGTAGTCGGGTCGTTCGCCTTCGGGCAATGCCAGTTCGGCATCGAGCCAACGACCGAGTGCGGCGTTGAGTTCGCCGGGTGCGGGCGGAACATCGCCGGGTCCTGCCGCAGCGGCAACATGCGACGGCAAATGGTTCAGGAACACCGGACCGCCGCCGCTCATGGTGGCGGCATAGTCCAAAACATGCCGCAACTCGCGCACATTGCCCGGCCACGGGTATGCCTGCAAGGCGGCAAGCACCGGGGGTGTGAGCTGCGGGGCAGGAGCGTCACCGCGCATGCCGACAAAAAATGCGCTCAGCGCCGGGATGTCGCCCGTGCGCTCAC
>JAPLUJ010000722.1 GCA_026397695.1 Verrucomicrobiota bacterium
ACCCTCAGCTTCCACCCGCTCGTCCAACGCGATTTCAATGAAATCATCGCCTATTACGAGACGCAAGCCACTCCGGAAGTCGCCGATCGATTCGAAGCTGAGTTTCGGGCCGCAGTGGCCTGCATCAAAGCATCTCCGCGGCATTTCCCGTATTACCTGAACCAGCGTCGTTTCAGACGCTGCCGCCTAAGCACCTTTCCACACTTGATCCTCTACCGCGAAACCACCGCCGCCATCCGCATCATGGTCCTGAAGCATGTGAAACGGGCACCCTCCCATGGTCTCAGCCGCCGCTGATCCGCACCTAACAAGATGCACCGGGAGGTGATTTAGCGGGGATAGGCTCGCAAGCGAGCCAATGGGGAATGTTGAATTTTGAATGTTGAATGTTGAATGTAAGACCAAGAGCGCGAAGCACCTCTCCTCTCCTCTTCAATTCATAATTCAAAATTCAAAATTCAAAATTTCCTCACCTTCTCCGCCGCAGAGGCTCGCAAGCGAGCCAATGGTGAATTTTGAATTCTGAATGTTGAATGTTGAATGCAAGACCAAGAGCCAGCCGCGAAGCACCTCTCCTCTTCAATTCATAATTCAAAATTCAAAATTCAAAATTTCTTCACCTTCTCCGCCGCAGAGGCTCGCAAGCGAGCCAATGTTGAATGTTGAATTTTGAATTTTGAATGAAAGACCGGCGGGATGAAATAGCCCGGCGAGAAGTACCTCTTCTCTTCCATTCAAAATTTAAAATTCAAAATTCAAAATTCCGGCGGGATGAAATAGCCCGGCGAGAAGCACTTCTTCTCTTCCATTCAAAATTCAAAATCATAATGAGGGTTGTCATCCGGGCCAAGATGGGTTTACATATGGCCATGCAGACGAACTCCGTTGTCAAAATCGATCCCGAAATCATGAGCGGCGAACCGTGCTTTGCGGGCACGCGGGTTCCGGTGCGGGCGTTGCTGGATTACATCGAGGGCGGCGATACCATCGACGAGTTTTTGGAACAATACCCCACCGTCCCGCGCACCCAGGCCATCGCCTTTCTCGAACAAGCCAGCGAAAAACTGCTCGCCACCGCCTGAATGCGCATCCTGCTCGACGAATGTTTGCCCATGGATCTGGCGCGGGAACTTCCCGGCCATGCCGTCACCACGGTACCGCAAGCCGGGTGGGCCAGCGTCAGCAACGGCAAACTGCTCCGCCTGATTGCCGACTCCGGTAAATTCGACCTGTTCCTCACTGTGGACAAACGCCTGCCGCAACAGAACCAAACCTCGACGCTGCCGTTCGCCATCGTCGTGTTGCAGGCCAAGTCCAACCGGATGCCCCATGTGTTCCCCTTCGCACCGGAAATCCTGCGCCGCCTCGCCGCATTCCAGCCCGGCCAAGTCCATGTCCTGACGCCGCCGGGGTGATGCTCGCGCTCCCTGCCAGTGAACCGCACCCACTTCAGCCGCAACAACTTTCTCGATAAATGGAGTTTCCTTCTACTATAGTTGAAAGTTGAAAGCTGAAAGCTGAAAGTTGAAACAAGACAAAGAGTGCGCAAGGCGCATTTCAATTTCAACTTTCTGCTTTCAACTTTCTGCTTTCTGCTTTTCTTCCTCACCTCCTCCGGCGCAGGAGTCCGGCTGCTAACAGGAGGCCGGCGAGCGCCGTGGTGGGCTCGGGCACGGCGGTCCAGTTGAGGGACGTGCCGTTGAAGGTGAAGGTTCCCTGGGTTGCCGGGATGCTGGTGAGCGCGCCGTTGGTGGCGTTGTAATATTGCACGCTGCTGAAGATCGACGCGATACTCAGGTCGGAGCCGCCATCCGCGGACTTGAAGATGTCCGTCCAGGTCCGGCTGGTATCCCAGAAGGTGTCGCTGAAGTTCTGTGAACCATTGAGCACCACCCGGAAGATGGCATCGGAGCCCGCCCAGGGTGCCCGCGACATTGGCCGCGTCGTAGCTGGTGCCGCAGCCTGATTCGGCAGGCGTGGCGGCCAGTTCCCACTCGAAGATCGAGCCGGAGTTGTCGGTCGAACATTTCCGGAATCGATTTGTGGAGTTGCTGCCTGGAACCTCCGATGCTACAATCACGCCATGAGCATCGTCACTTTGGAACTTGAAGAGCACTTGGCCGAGACACTGGCCCGTGCGGCGAAGGCCAGTCAAAAACCCTTGTCGGTATGGGTTATGGAACGATTGAGGGCGGCGGCATCCGAGGATTTGGCCATTGAAAACGGTTACCCGCCGGGCTACTGGAAGCTATTTGCGGCCATGGAAGACAATTCGGGGTTTGAAGCTCCACCCCGTGGGGCCGTTCGGGAAGTAAGCGGACTCGATGAAAATTGAGAACATGTCTTGGTTTCTCGATTCCAATATCGTGATTTTCTGCCTGCGGGGCAAATCTCCCGCAGCCATGCGGAAAATCATGAGCACTCCGTCGTCTGCCATCAAGGTGGCGTTGCAGGTGAAGGCGGAGTTGCTTCTTGGAGCCGCGAAAAGTGCCAAGCCCATCGAAGGGCGCATCGCAGTCCTGAATTTCATCCAGCCATTCCAAGTGATTGCTCCTGACGATGAGGTGCTCGCGGAATATGTGCTGCTACGTTTGGAGCTTGAACGAGCAGGAACAACCATTAGTGAAGCGGATCTTTGGATTGCTGCCACAGCCATGGCCCGGGGGGCGACGCTTGTCACTAACAATACCAAGGAGTTTGGGCGGGTGCCAGACCTGTCACTGGAAGACTGGAGCAAGCCAGAGGACTGATTGCGGATGTGACCTACAGCGCCGCGCGCAAGCTCCATAGACAACCGACAACGGACAACCGACAACTCTTCCTCACCTCCTCCGGCGCAGCAGGCCGGCGGCTAACAGCAACCCCGCCAGCGCGGTGCTCGGCTCGGGCACCGCGGTCCAGGACAACGTGGAGCCGCCCATCGTGAAGTACCCTTGGGTGCTTGGCGTGGCGAGGGCGCCCGTCGTGCTGTTGTAATATTGCACGCTGGTGAAGATATTGGTCCAGTTGGAAACGGGGTTCGTGCCGTCAGCGGTGAAGATATCGGTCCAGGTGTGGGCGGTATTCCAGAAGGTTTCACTGAAGTTTTGAGAGCCATTCAGCACCACCCGGAAGATGGCTCCGCTGCCGCTGTTCATCGAGCCCGCGACATTGACCGCGTCGTAGTTGGTGCCGCGGCCCGTGCTGTCAGGCGTGGCCGCCATATCCCACTCGAAGATCGAACCGGAGGCGTAGGTCAGATTGCTGGAGAATGCCTGCGTTCCCACCGTGCCCACTCCGCCCGGCGCGTGCGTGCCGCCGTTGTTGATGGTGGTGGCGCCGCCGACCGTGCCGGTGCCGGCAAGCGTGCCGGTGACCGAAACCGCACCCGTGGCCGAACTTTGGTCGCCATTGATCACCAGAGTGCCTGTGCTGACCGTGGTCGTTCCGGTGTAACTGTTCGCGCCGCTCAAGGTAAGCACGCCGGAGCCGGTCTTGACGAGACTGCCAGTCCCGCTCAATGCGCCGCTGTAGGTTGTATTCTGAGTATTGCCTCCTACGGTCAGCGCCACGGCCGCGGAACTCCCGTTGGTCAGCGCCAGATTCTGATCGCCCTTGAGACCGCCAAAGGTGGCGCTGGTCAACGTCCCGAAACTCAGCGTGCCAAAGCCCGTGGTGTTGGTGTAGGAGTTGTAGTCGAGCGTGCTGTTCTGCAACGCCGAGGAATGGTTCATGGTCAGGGTACCCTGGGTGACCCTCGTGTCGCCGGTGAACGTATTGGTGCCGCCGAGAATCAGGGTGCCGGTGCCGGTCTTGGTCAGGGAGACGGCGTTGCCACCATTGTTCTGGATAACCGAGCTGATAGTAAGCGCCGCCGAACCGTATTGGTGGACGAGCGCCTCGTAGGCACCGACGCCGCTGCCCACGGTCAGGTTGCCGCCGTTGATCGTGTACGCGTTGGCGCCGACAAAGAGCAGGCCATTGCTGGAAAGCGTGAAGGTGACGCCTGACGAAATGGCCAGGGATTGACTTGCGGCGGAAGTATTCAATTTCAAGCTGTTGACCTGCAAATCGCCGGACACGGTGTCGGAACCGATGACAAAGTAGTTGATCGTGGAGTTGTTGCCAGAGACCGGCATGGTCGTGGTGTAGGCACTGTACGCGGTGATGGCGGCATTGTCCGCGGTGGTCTTGGTCGCCCAGTTTGCGCTTGCTACAGTTGCCCACGGCACGATGCTGTTGACCGTGATCGTGCCATCGGCGTCTGCAATGCTCGCCTCCGCGTAGTTCACGGTGCCGCCGACGTTCCGCGTAATCACGTTCTGCCGGAGAATGCTGGCTCCGCTGGGCTGCGTGACCGACGAAGCGCCTGCGGCGATCGTCGTGGAGCCCACCACTTCGGTGTGCGCCGTTGCTCCGTTGGCGAGGTTCAGTGTGCCTCCGCTCAGGGTCAGCACGCCCGTGTCTGCAAGCTTCGTCGCAACCGTGGTGTAGTCGAGGGTCAGGGTGCCTTGGTGCACGTTGGTGCCGCCCGTGTAAGTGTTGTTTCCACTCAGAGTCTGGGTGCCGGTGCCGGTCTTGAACAGCGCCATGGTGCCTCCACCGGACGTATTGTTAGCAATGACGCCGGAGTAACTGCCGCCGCCGGAACCATTGCCGCTGACGCCGATGGTCATCGTGCTGGCACCCCCGCCGTTGTTGAGAACGTTGCCACCAATGCCGTTGAGCACAGTGAACGCCTCGTTGCGGCCATTGAAATCGAACGTGCCGCTGTTTACCGTCACAGTGGTAAAGTCGTAGAGTTGGTCGCCGCCTGTGCCGCCGAGCTGCACGGTGCCCCCGCCAAGGGTCATCCCAGCGCCGCCCAAGGCGTGCGTGCCACCGTTGCTGGTTTTGGCGAGCACCACGGTCCCGCCCCCGGTGTTGACGATCACGCCGAGGTCACTGTTGTCGTCCACGCCCGAAAGAACCAGCGTGCCGAGGCCCGTCTTGGTCAAGGAAGAACCGTTGTCAATCTGTTCGACGACGCCGGTGAGGGTGAGCGTCGTTCCGTTACCGATCTCGATCGTGCCGTTACCGGTGCGCGTGCCGAAACGCTTCGAGCTGGTGTCTGTGCCGCCTGTATATAGCAACGTCCCCCCACTGAACTCGACGTCTCCCGTGCTTTGGCCTAGCGGACCGGCGACACCAGCGTCATTGATCGTGCCGACGCTCAGCGTGCCGGCCGCAATGGTCAAAGTCCCGCTGAACGTGTTGGAGCCGGAGAGGAGCAGCGTGCCGGAACCGATCTTGCTGAGGGCACCGCTGCCGTCGATCAAGCCACTGAGGGTCAGGGTCATGCCTGAGGTGGTAACGTCGAATGCGCCTGTGCCGCCCGTGGCCATGGTGAACTTCTTGGTGCTGCTGGTGGTGGCACCCGTGTAGGAGAGCGTTCCAGTCACCCCGCCGACATTTCCCATGGACACCGCCAAGGCGCTGTTGCCCAACACGCCGTTAGAACCGGCATCGTTGATCGTGCCAATGGAAAGAGTCCCTTGCTGGACGCTCAACTGTCCGTTGAAGGTGCTGGCACCCGAGACCGTCCATGTTCCGGTGCCGGTCTTGGTCACCGTGCCCGCGCCGGTACCGATGATGCTGGCGAGGCTGCTGGCGGTGTTCGTGCCGTCGAGCGTCAATCCGAACCCGGAGCCGCCAACCGTGCCGGTGGCTGATAGAATAATGTTTCCGCTGTTTGCCACGATGCTGCTGGAGCTTCCTAGCGTGAGCAAGCCGCTATAAGTAGCCGCCGTGCCCGAACTGTTAGTCAACGCGCCACCGCTGGAAATGCCCGTCCCGTTCAAAGTCAGGGCCTCCGCCGTTGCGAGCGTGAATCCGTTCAGGTCCAGCGCCGCGCCGGCCAATACTGTCATTTTAAGTTGACAATCGGGCGAAAGGGTGTATTTTCGCGTGCATGGCAAGGCA
>JAPLUJ010000639.1 GCA_026397695.1 Verrucomicrobiota bacterium
CACCTGCCGAGCCCGGGCTGATCAAGCCGAAGAAGGGACCCGCGCCGCTACCGCCCAATGGTGAGGAATGATCAACTAGACCTTGACACATGAATACCCAGGAAAAATACCAACGGCGCCTGAGCAGATATCTGACTGCGATGCGCAACGAAAAACCGGATTGCGTGCCTATCAGGCCGTTTGTTGCGGAGTTCGCCGCCAAAGTGGCCGGTTATACCAATCAGGAAGTCACTCACGATTATGACAAGGCCTTTGCCGCCGCCCGGACATGTGCGAACCTGTTTGACTGGGATGCGGTCGTCGGCAACATGGTCTATGTCTGGACCGGACTAACGCAGGCGCTGACCACGCGTTATTACTCCATTCCGGGTATCGACCTCCCGGCGAGCTCGGGTTTCCAGTATCTCGAACCGTCCGAAGGCCACGAATTCATGCGGGCCGATGAATACGACCACCTGATAGATGATCCGACCGGTTTTCTGTTGAATGTCTGGCTGCCGCGGACGTTGCGCGATGTGCCGGCCCCGGGCGAACCCGCGACCTCGCGCGGTCATCAGGCCCTGATCAAGGGAACCATGGCGATGTTGCAATACTTCAATGCATTCGGAGATCAACATGCCAGGCTCATCAACGAGTGCGGCACCGTGCCCGCCATCTGTGGTATCCTCAAGTCGCCGTTTGATATCATTGCCGACAAACTGCGCGGTTATATTGGTTTGACCATCGACATGGCGGAGCAGCCCGCGAAGGTTCTGGCGGCCGCCGAGGCGCTCATGCCGCACATGTATCATGTGGCGTTGTCCACCGCCGCCGCGCAGAAGCAGGTTCCCATAGGTTCTTGGATGCACCGGGGCTGCGTGCCATTCATCACACCCTCACCGTTTCACTCGCACTACTGGCCGACGCTCAAGCCCATCATTGAGAATTTGTGGGCGCACGGGCATCAGACGCTGTTTTATGCCGAAGGGAACTGGGGGTATCATCTCGATTCCTTCGCCGAATTGCCGGATACCAGCATCGTGTATCATGTGGACCGGGGAGACCTGTTTGAGACCCATCGCAAAATCGGCCACAAGTTCTGCCTGAGCGGCGGTGTCCCCAATACCCTGCTCAGCTTCGGGACGCCGGACGCGGTGCGGGCATGCTGTAAACGCATCATCGATGAAGTGGCCGCGGATGGCGGATATATCATGGACGCCAGCGCGATCATGCAGGATGACACCTCCATTGAGAATATGCATGCCCTCACGGATTTCACCCGCGAATACGGCATTTATTCCCAGGCGGCAAATGCCGCAATCCCTGCCGCACTCCGCCCGTGCGACGGCATGGAATCCGCCAACCTGCCGCCGGCTCCGCCCATCACCGCCGCCGGTATCACGCCGGGATCGGTCAGGCCATGGGCGCAGAAAAAGACCGAACTGCCCGCCGATCTCGATAACGAACCGCTGCTCGAACGCATTTGGTCCCAAACCGATGCCAACGCATATATGTTCGTCTATCAGTGCCTGCTTTCCTTCTAACCGCCCCACACTAAGCTCCACCAACACCCCAACCAACCACTATCTAACAATCATGCAAATTCCTCCATTTTCGCGCCGTCAATTCCTCGGTGGTGTTACGGCCGCATCCGTGCTGGGCACGCTGGGCAGCCACGCGCAAGACGCCAACACTCCCGCCAGCACCCGCAAGATCAAGATCGGCCTCGTCGGCTGCGGCGGCCGCGGCAGTTGGATCGCCAAACTGTTCCAAAAACACGGCGGCTATGAGTTCCACGCCGTGGCCGACTATTTCCAAGAGGTCGCGGACCGCGCCGGTGACACGCTCGGCGTGGACAAGGCGCGGCGGTTCTCCGGGTTGTCCGGTTACAAGAAACTGATAGAAAGCGGCGTGGAGGCGGTGGTGCTGGAGGTGCCGCCGTATTTCTTCCCCGAACAAGCGACGGCGGCGGTGGCGGCCGGCCTGCATGTTTACATGGCCAAACCGGTTGCCGTGGATGTGCCCGGATGCCTCGTGATCGAAGCCGCCGGTAAACAGGCGACGCAAAAACAACGGGTGTTTCTCGTGGACTATCAGATGCCCACCGATCCATCCAACATCGAAGTCGTCCGCCGCATCCACGATGGCGGCCTCGGCAAACTGGCGCATGTGCAGTCTTTCGGGATGAGTGGCGGTTTCCCCGACCCGCCGAAAACGGCTAACATCGAAAGCCGTTTGCAGAGCCTGGTCTGGGTCAACGATATCGCGCTGGGTTGCGATAACATCGGCAACTACGACATCCATGCGATCGACGTGGCCCTGTGGGTCATCGGTGAACGCCCGGTCGCGGCCGCCGGTTCCTCGGGGATCGTGCGCAAGGACCCGCATGGCGACGGCCACGACGTGATTTCGGTGGTCTATCAGTATGCCAACGGCG
>JAPLUJ010000481.1:0-687 GCA_026397695.1 Verrucomicrobiota bacterium
TGTGATCGTTCACATCCTGATCATAACTGAGCATCCCCTTGTTGATGCGGAAAAGATATTGGGTCTTGGTGGTGTGTGAGATGACGCGCTTGGGAAAACTGATCCGGCCTTCGGAGTCCGCGCCGAATTCACAGCCGAAAATCGCTTTCACACATGGCTTGAGGCGCGACCCGTCGAGCAGCGCCTTGAGGCCGGAGGAAATGATATAGTGTTCCACCTTGATGCCTGCCGCCACATGACCCGGGCTCAGCGCGGCTTGGGGCAGCGCCTCGAACAACTCGGGCAGGCCGGGAAAAAACCGCAGCCCGGCACCCAGTTCGGCGAACCTGGCATTGGTGACGTTATCCATGCCGAGGTAATCGAGCAGACATTTCATATAGGCCAGTTCGCCGTCCCATTTCTGGTCATGCACGAGCGCGTCGCATTTTTTCCAGAACTGGGCGGAATCGATGCCGAACTCGGGAAACAACACGTCATCCTGCATGTAGCGCGGACTGAGGGTGTGGTCATAGTCGTAAACCAGCGCGATGATGTTTTGGGGAGCGGACATGGGAGGATGACAGGCAAGCAAACACCACGCCCCGCGACAAGCCGCAAATCCGCGACGCAAATCCGCGCCGTGAAGAATCAGGCTTGCCGCGGCGGGGCGGGGCGTTGAACCTGCCGTCCGTCCTGTGAAGCAATTCC
>JAPLUJ010000481.1:711-7096 GCA_026397695.1 Verrucomicrobiota bacterium
ATTACCGTCACCTGCGTGCCGTGAAGTGGCCGTTTCTCATCGGCGTGGCCTGTGGCTTGGTTTACGCGCTGGCCAGCGGGGTCGGGCTGCCGCTGATGACCAAGGTGGTGTTTCCGGTGCTTTTCAACGCCGACGCAGTCTCTAACAAGCCATACGAGATCTGGATGCGCGGGCTGCTCGGTGGCATGTCACACGAGCGCCTGCTATTGGTGTCCTGTCTGTGGATTCCCTTCATTTTCCTCATCCGCGCGGTGGCGGGCTACGCAAACAGCTACTTGATCCAATTTTCCGGCTTGCGCGTGCTCGAGGCCATCCGCACCGACCTGTTCGTCAAACTGCAGAGCCTGCCGCTGTCGTTCTTCAAGCACAACCGTTCCGGCGATCTGTTAGCCAGGCTGATGAGCGACACGGAAATTCTCCGTCAGGTGATTGCCCAAGCCTCGAGCGATCTGATCAAACAGCCGGCCACCTTGCTCTCGGCGTTTGGATTTCTGGTCTATCTATCGGTCAAGGACCACAGTTTTTTCATTGCCTTGATCGCGTTGATCACGGTGCCGTTGTGCGTGGCCGTGATCCGCGCCACGGGCAAGCGGCTGGCGGCGCGGGCCAGGATGCTGCAAGCCCAGGGCGGCGCTCTCACCGCAACCCTCACCGAGAGCCTGCAATCGTCGCTGGAAATCCGCGCCTATAACTTGGAAGCCCGGCAGATCTCGCAGTTTCGCCAGCGCATCCGCGAGATCCTCAACCTTTCGCTCAAGGTGGTGAAATACCGCCAGGCGATATCGCCGTCGATCGAGGTGGTGGCGGCCACGGGATTCGCCGCCGCATTGTTTTTCGGGGTACGCGAAGGGATGAAGCTCGAAGGTTTCATGACCTTGGGAATGGCGCTTTTCATGGCCTACGAACCGATCAAAAAGCTCGGCATGATCCACTCGTTGTTCCGGCAAGGCAGCGCGGCCATCGAGCGCATCGAGTTCATTTTGCACGAACCGGACACCCTGCCGGACCCGCTGGCACCGCAACATGTTAGAGTCCCGCAACACGCGATATGCTTTGCCAACCTGACCTTTGCCTATGACGAGGAGCCGGTCCTGCGCGAGGTGAACGTGGAGATTTCCATCGGCCAGGTGGTCGCCCTGGTCGGTCCGAGCGGCGCCGGCAAATCCACCTTTGTCAGCCTGATTCCGCGCTTTTACGATCCGCAAGCAGGCGGTATCACGCTCGACGGCACCGACCTCCGTGAGTTCGCGAAAAAAGACCTCCGCAACCACATCGCCATCGTCCCGCAAATGCCCGCCTTGTTTGTCGGCACCATCGCGGAAAACATCCGCATCGGTCGCTTGGACGCCAGTGACGCCGAGGTCATGGAAGCCGCCCGCAAGGCCCATGCCGACGAGTTCATCCGCACCCTGCCGGATGGCTATCAGACGCAGGTGGGCGAACGCGGCGAGAAGGTTTCGGGCGGCCAGCGCCAACGCATCGCCATTGCCCGCGCCTTCCTCCGCAACGCCCCCATCCTGATCCTCGACGAAGCCACCAGCGCACTGGATGCCGAAAGCGAGGCCATGGTCCAGCAGGCGCTCGCCGAGTTGGTCAAAGGCCGCACCACCTTCATCATCGCCCACCGCTTCAGCACCATCACCATCGCCGACCGCATCCTCGTCTTCCAAGCCGGCCGCATCGTCGCCGACGGCACCCACTAAGCTCGCCGAACACCTTGGCGCTCCCGGAATATCGAGCACCGGGACGCATCCGGCCCCGGGATCCGCGGGCGGGAGGCCCGCATTCCTTGCACGCCACGATTGGCGATGAACGGGTTGTAAAATTTTGGATTCCGTGAAAGACAGCGGGCACGGATTGGGCTATGAGTTTCCCCGATGTCCGGTGACGACGATGAAAAAGAAGCAGGCCGTGACGCGGTGCTGGCGCAGAGCTACGCGAAAACGCGCAAGAGCCTGATCTCGCGCCTGGACAATTGGGAAGACCAGCGGACGTGGGACGAATTCTATCAGACCTACTGGCGGCTGATCTACTCGGTGGCGGTGAAAGCCGGATTGCGCCAGGACGAGGCGTTCGACTGTGTGCAGGAGACGATTCTTTCGATTGCCAAGCAGAGCAAGAAGAAGCTCTACGATCCCGAGCAGGGGTCCTTCAAGACCTGGTTGATGAACATGACGCGCTGGCGGATCAACGATCAGTTCCGCAAGCGCAAGAAGGACACGGCGATGCTCGTCGGCGAGTGGGATAACGACCACAATACCGCAGTGATCGACCGCGTCGAAGATCCGGCGGGCAATGTCTTGTCGCGCCTGTGGAACACCGAATGGAAAAAGAACATGGCAGACGCGGCGCTCGCCCGGGTGAAGGCCCAGGTCTCGCCCCAGCAATATCAGATTTTCGATTGCTATGTCATCAAACAATGGCACGCCTCGAAGGTGCAGCAACAACTCAACGTGAGCATGGCCCAGGTATATCTGGCGAAACACCGCGTGGGTGCCGTATTTAAACGTGAGTTGGCCAAACTCGAAGATCAAGAAAATGCTGGTTAGATCACGTCCCAATCCCGCGATTCCCGACCACGAGGTTCTGCGCAAAATCGGTGGCGGAGCCTACGGCGAGGTGTGGCTGGCCTGCGGCGTGACCGGGGCGCTGCGGGCCGTGAAAGTGGTGTGGCGCGAAGACTTCGAGGATGAACGCGGCTTCGAACGGGAGTTCGAGGGCATCCTGAAATACGAGCCGATTTCGCGTGACCATCCGGGGTTGGTCAACATCCTGCATGTCGGACGGAGCCCCGACGGAGTGTCGTTTTATTATTATGTGATGGAACTCGGCGACGACCTCCGGACCGGCAGGGACATCAATCCGATAGAATATGAACCCCGCACGTTGCGGGCGGATCATCATCAGGCGACGGGCGTACCGTGGGATACCGGGGATTGCATCGATGTGGGCTTGCGCCTCGCCGAGGCGTTGCATCATTTGCACGCAGGTGGCTTGGCACACCGCGATGTGAAGCCGTCGAATGTGATCTTCGTCAATGGCAAGGCGAAACTCGCGGATATCGGCCTGGTGGCTGCCCACGGCCAGCGGACGTTCGTTGGCACCGAGGGATTCGTGCCGCCGGAAGGTCCGGGATCCACGCAGGCGGATGTCTATAGCCTGGGCAAGGTGTTGTATGAAATCGCCACCGGCAAGGACCGGATGAATTTCCCGGAACTGCCCGACGAGATGCCCGCGGGTGCCAAGCGCAAGCGCTGGCTGGAACTCAACCGGATCATCTGCGACGTCTGCGAACCACGGATTTCCAAGCGCACAATCACCACGGCGGGGGCGCTTGCCGAGGCACTGCGACGGATCCAGCGCGGCAAAAGCCGCCGCCGGAGTAATGCAGCGGTTTGGCTCACCATTGCGGTTCTAACGGGTATTGTCGGCCTGGCGGGATGGGAAGGGATCAAGGATATGTCATGGGTGAAAAATTGGTCTGCCGTGATGGGCAAACCGGGACCTACCGTGGGCATGCTGCGGGTTTTCAGCACGCCCGAAGGAGCCGACGTGCTCGATGCGAATGGCGTGCTGGTCGGCACCACGCCGACACCCACGATGACGGCCCGAGTGGGTGAGGAGGTGTGCTTCACGCTGCGCAAGAATGGCTACCGTCCGTTAAAGATCCGTGGGATGATGACCCTCGTTGCGCTGAGCGAACCGCTGGCGTTTTCCGGACAGTTGGAGGTTTTTTGCCCCCCCAATCCGGGTGATGCATGGGTGGATCATCTGGGCAGCTCCTATCAAGCGGTCGATGACCACCATGTCGGCACGGGATATGTCACGCAAGAGGTTTGGTCACAGTTTGCCAAGGCGACCAAGCTGGCGAAACAAGCGGCGGAAACCCTCAGGATTGCATCCAACGAACAGGATGTGGTGCTCGCCACGGCCGATGACACCAACGCCTTTTGCGGGTGGTTGCGGAATGGTGGCATCTTGGCGGGTTTTCTCACCGAGAATCACGAGGTGCTGGCACAGCGGGACTTGACGTTAGAGAACCCGGGCCTGAGCAAGCGTGCCCGCCGTGATGACTTGCGGCCTTTTCGCGTGATAATCCGCCAGATTGTTTATGGCCGCATCCTTCTCACCAGCAGTCCACCGGGAGCCGAAGTTTACATGAACCATCTGCTAGTAGGTACCACCGATGCGCCGTTGCTGGTTAAGCAAGTGAAGCCGGGGGTGATCGATCTGCGGTTAGTGCTGGAGGGCTACAAGCCTCGCCAGTTGAAGATCACGGTGATCGAAGGACAGACCGCTGAGGCAAGCGTGACTCTGGAAAAGAGCCAGGGAGTGGTGTTCGGGCAGGCCTGGGAGAACGGCATCCACATGCGCTTCGCCCCGGTCGGCCAGGATTTGATGGTCTCGATTTGGGAAACCCGTGTCAGTGATTACGCCCTGTTCGTGAAGGAGTCCGGGCATGTCGCGCCCCGTCCCGCCTATTTTGCCCAGGGCCCCGATCATCCGGTGGTCAATGTTTCGCGGGATGACGCAGTGGCGTTCTGTGATTGGTTGACCACTCGTGAACGCAAGGCCGAGCGGATTTCACAATCCCATGCTTACCGCCTGCCCACCGATCTGGAATGGAGTTTGATGGCGGGTCTGGAGGAAGAGGAGGGAATCAGTCCGGGATGGCGTGATGCCCACAAACAAAAGGTTTACCCATGGGGCGCAGATTGGCCGGACGGCGAAAAAGTCGGCAATTTCGCCGACATGTCCGCCGACAGCATTCCCGGAGTCCCGAGTGACCGGACGATTGCCGGTTACGACGATGGCTTCCCCTACACCGCGCCCGTGGGCTCGTTCCAGCCTAACAATCTTGGCCTTTTTGATTTGAGTGGCAATGTCCAGGAGTGGGTAGCGGACGAATACCTGAAGTTCGGCACCAACGCGCTCGGGGTGTTGCGCGGCGGTGGCTGGAATACCTATCAAACCGAAAACCTCTACACCGGATCCAGAAACGCCGTGCCTCCCACCTATCAGGATTCCATCTATGGCTTCCGCGTGGTGCTGGCCAAGGTCCCGCCAAAATCGGAATAAGCCACCACCCGCGACCCCGCCCGATCCCGGGTTTGAATTGCAGATTTCAAAGGGGTGTCTTCAGTCCCACGGCCTTGGCGAGTTCCTTCTGGCGAGCCTGGATGGTCATGGCGCAAAATTTGTGCGGAAAATGCTTGCACGCCCGCAATGATGTGGCACATTCGTCCCGCAACATGATTAAACAAGGCGGAAAACTAATGTATTCTCTTCCAGAACACGCTCCATTCACCCGTGACCCGCGCCACCTGTGGGATTCCCCCCTTTGCCCGCGCTGTGCTGGCAACCCGCAGGCCCGGCCCGGCGCTTGAATCCTCCGCTCACCAATCACTAATCCCAACCACCATTATGTCAGAAGAAAAGCCTCTTGCCGCCAACGAATCCATCAAGATCCGCAGCAATTACCTCCGCGGCACCATCGCCGCAGGTCTCGCGGACACCTCCACCGGCACAATCCCGGAGGATGACGGGCAATTGCTCAAGTTCCATGGCACCTATCAGCAGGATGACCGCGACCTGCGTGCCGAACGCCGCAAGCAGAAGCTGGAGAAAGCTTACTCGTTCATGATGCGCATCCGCGTGCCGGGGGGGGTGGTCACTCCCGCACAGTGGCTGGAAACCGACCGTCTGGCCACCCGCTTCGCCAACGGCACGATCAAGTTGACCACCCGCCAGGCGTTCCAGTTTCACGGCATCATCAAAAGCGATCTCAAGCGCACGATCCGGGAGATCAACCAAGCCGCCATGGACACCATCGCCGCCTGCGGCGACGTGAACCGCAATGTGATGTGCAACCCGAATCCATATCTATCCGCCGTGCATGGGGAAGTGCTCAAGCTGGCCCGCGATATTTCCAGCCACCTCACCCCGCAGACCCGCGCCTATCATGAGATCTGGCTCGACGACGAGAAAATCGCCGGCGGCGAGGAAGATGTGGAACCGATCTATGGCAAGACCTATCTGCCGCGGAAGTTCAAGATCGCCATCGCCGTGCCGCCGTCCAACGATGTCGATATCTTCGCCAACTGCCTGGCTTTCATCGCCATCGTCGAGGATGCAAAACTTGTCGGATTCAATGTCGCCGTCGGCGGTGGCATGGGCTCATCCCACGGCAATCAGGCGACCTATCCGCGCATGGCCGATGTCATCGGCTTCTGCACACCCGCGCAGGTCGTTGAGGTGGCGGAAAAAACCGTGCTGGTCCAACGCGACTTCGGCGACCGCACGGATCGCAAGCACGCGCGCTTCAAATACACCGTGGACGATCACGGTGCGGCTTGGATCCTGGAGAAAATCAACGCTTATCTCG
>JAPLUJ010000481.1:7137-9778 GCA_026397695.1 Verrucomicrobiota bacterium
GGGCCCGGTCCGTCCGTTTGTGTTCGAGGGCAACGGCGACCGTTTCGGTTGGGTGGATGATCCCAATGGAAACTCGCATCTAACGATCTTTGTGCAGGGCGGGCGCGTGCTCGACACTCCGTCCTATCCGCTGCTCAGCGGCTTGCGGGAGATCGCCAAGGTGCATGATGGAGACATGCGCCTCACCGCCAACCAGAACCTCATCATCGCCAATGTTTCGCCGGCGCAACGACCGGTGATCACCGGTTTGTTAGATAAATATGGCATCAGCGACAGCCACCGGCACAGCGCGCTGCGTCTCAACGCGCTGTCTTGCGTCGCCCTGCCGACCTGCGGACTAGCGCTGGCCGAAGCCGAACGCTACCTGCCCAGCCTGCTCACCGAACTCGAGGAACTCATCGAACATAACGGCCTCCGTCATGACGCCATCACACTGCGCATGACCGGCTGCCCTAACGGATGCGCCCGGCCGTTTCTCGCGGAGATCGGCTTTGTCGGCCGCGCACCCGGCCGTTACAACGTCTATCTCGGCGGCGGCTTCGCCGGCCAACGGCTGGCGAAACTCTATCGTGACAGTGTGCCCGCCGACGCGATCAAGCCGCTGCTCGCGCCGATCATCGCCCGCTACGCGCAGGAGCGCAACGACGGCGAGCGTTTCGGTGATTTCTGCATCCGCGCCGGCTATGTGGTGGCTACCGTGCAGGGCGCGGATTTCCATCAGAATATCCACCCGGATGCCTGCGCCAAGACCTCTAACATAGAATCCGGCAAAGCGCTGCCATGACTCCCGCCATCACACCCGACGCCCTTCCCGACGAGCTTTCCGCCGCTCTCGCGCCGTTGCGTGCGGGCGAGCGGATCCGCCTGCTGCACGAACGGTTAGGCACGCGGCTGGTGGCCACCACCAGTTTCGGCATCCAGGCTGCGGTCATGCTTCACCTCATCCATGTGCACGCGCCGGAGATCCCGGTGGTGTTCATCGATACCGGGTTTTTGTTTCCCGAAACCTACCGTTACGCGGAAGACCTGATCACACGCTTCAAGCTGGACCTGCGGATCTATCAACCCACGGTTTCCGCCGCCCGCATGCAAGCCCTTTGGGGTGAACTCTGGAATCAGGGGAAAGCGGGCGCGGACCAATACGCCATGCTCACCAAAATCGAACCGCTCAACCGCGCCCTGCGTGAAACCGGGGCGGATGTCTGGCTCAGCGGTCTGCGCCGGTCGCAGTCCCACACCCGTGCCGACCGACCATTCGTCGAACGGCAGAAAAAAACCCTCAAAGCCTATCCGATCCTCGATTGGGCGGACGCCCAGGTGGACCTCTACTTCCATCAGCATGATCTGCCGCGCCATCCGCTCGCCGCAAAGGGCTTCATCACCATGGGCGACTGGCACAGCACCCGCCCCGCCGAGAATGAACCCGCCGCAGCGACGCGCTTCAACGGTGAAAAATATGAATGCGGACTTCACCTTGACTCCGGCGCCGCGGATTTCCAAATATGACAGAAGACGCAAGACTTGAAGACACAAGACACAAGAGAAGAAATATCACCTCTTCTTCTCTTCATCATTCATTCTTCCTCTTTTCTTGAATCTTGCAGTCTTGTGTCTTGCGTCTCACCTTTTTTTTCCCAATCCGAATACTAACACCACCATGAACATCGCCGAAAACATGGTTGCCACCGTTGGCAACACCCCGCTCATCCGTCTCAACCACGTCACTGCCGGCCTCGACGCCGAAATATGCGTGAAGGCGGAATTCTTCAACCCGCTCTTCAGCGTCAAGGACCGCATCGGCAAAGCCATGATCGAAGCCGCCGAGCGCGACGGATCACTCAAACCCGGTGGCCTCATCATCGAGCCGACCTCCGGCAACACCGGCATCGCGCTCGCCTTCATCGCCCGCGCCAAGGGCTACCGCTGCATCCTCACCATGCCCGAAAGCATGTCGATCGAACGCCGCGTGTTGCTGCGCCTGTTAGGTGCCGAGATCGTGCTCACCCCGCGGGCCCGCGGCATGAACGGTGCCATCGCCATGGCCCAACAATTGCTCGCAGAAACCCCGGGTGCCTTCGGACCCGGACAGTTCGACAACCCGGCCAACCCGCAAGTCCATCGTGAAACCACCGCCGAGGAAATCTGGCGCGATACCGCTGGGCAAATCGATGCGTTTGTCGCGGGGGTCGGTACCGGCGGCACGCTTACCGGCGTGGCCGAAGTCCTCAAATCCCGCCGTGACGTGAAATGCTTCGCGGTGGAACCCGCAGCCAGTCCGGTGATTTCCGGCGGCCAGCCAGGCCCCCACATGATCCAGGGCATCGGTGCCGGTTTCATCCCCAAAAACCTCAACATCAAAATCGTCGACGAGGTGCTGTTAGTGACCAATGACGACGCCTTTGCCACCGCCCAGGCATTGGCGCAACAGGAAGGCCTGCCCGCCGGCATCTCAACAGGCGCCAATGTCTGGGCCGCCATCCAAGTGGCCAAACGTCCGGAGTTCAAGGGCAAGCGCATCGTCACCGTCGGCTGCTCGTCCACCGAACGTTACCTCTCAACTCCGCTCGCGGAAAAAGTGCGCGAGGAAGTCACCCACCTGGCGGTGCGCGAGATCTAACTGGAGTGCGAGTCTCCAGACCCG
>JAPLUJ010000280.1 GCA_026397695.1 Verrucomicrobiota bacterium
AAGCAACTGAAGAAGATGGGCTACGATGCACGTTGCCACTTGCTGAATGCTTCGGACTACGGGGTTCCGCAACTCCGACCTCGCGTGGTGGTAGTGGCCATTCGCGAAGATTTGGCGCAGAACTTCTATCCGCCCATTCCACTTGCTGATGGTATCCCGACCCAGAGCGTGGGCGAAACCTTGGTGGATCTTATGGCCGCAAACGGCTGGGAAGGCGCATTAGCCTGGGCGTCAAATGCCAATGAAATCGCACCAACCCTCGTCGGTGGATCAAAGAAGCACGGTGGCGCCGATCTCGGCCCGACCCGCGCTAGAAATGCTTGGGCCAGCTTGGGTGTGAATGGCAAATCTCTAGCAGAAACAGCCCCACCGAAGGGTTTCAAGGACATGCCAAGACTGACCCTCCGCATGACTGCTCGCATCCAAGGCTTCCCCGACGACTGGCAATTCACGGGTGGGAAAACCGCCGCCTATCGCCAAGTCGGGAACGCATTTCCACCGCCAGTAGCAATGGCTGTTGCTCTTCGAATCAAAGAAGCAATCAGCACGAAAAGTGACTTGAGGTTACGAGTCTCCTAACTGAATTTCACATGCCCGGCGCTGAAGATTCAATCCATCACGACCCCGAGCTCACCAAGGTGGTTGAGTTTTTCCTTCAGATCAACGGCTTCGAAGCACAGGCTGCGGAGACTCTAAGGCGTGCCTTGGACGAAGTGATTGATGGAATGAGGACGGGCAGATGGTCGGTCAACTCACTCGAGAAAACTGAAAAGACCTACATCGGCACCAAGGTCGAAATACTTTTCAAATTCGACTTTGAACTTTCAAAGGGGAACAAACTCGATATTCGCGTCGAAGATACCGAAGTGGATATTAAATGTACCGTGCTGAAGGACTGGATGATTCCGAAAGAGGCCGTTGGCGAACTCTGTCTTTTGGTTCGAATCGATGATCAACGATCCAAGTTTTGGATCGGCGTCATACGGGCTGAGACTTCGCATCTGAGAAGCGGTGAGAATAGAGACAAAAAGAGTTCTCTCAGTGCTGAAGGGAAAAAGTCCATCTGCTGGTTGATCGAAGCTGGAGACCTACCCGGAAATTTCATCGGCAGCCTCGCACCAGAGATTAGAGAGCGCATATTCAGCCACAAAAACGGACAGGCCCGAGTGAAGGAATTGTTCCGCCTCGTTCAAAACCGAATTATCCCTCGCGTAGCAATCGAAACGATCGCTCATCAAAAGGATCCTATGGCGCGAGCCAGGCACTCCCGGAAACCTCTCCTCGCTGAAGGAATTATTGTTTTGGGGCATCAGGAGAATGATCCAAAAATTGCTACAAGATTAGGCCTTCCTGTGCCACGCAAAGGAGAGATGATTTCGACTTTAGCCCCGGATTGGCTGGAGGAGTTTGACGTATGGAAAGGCTGATGTGTTAGTCGCGGAACAACCAAGGAACATGGATCGGCATTCTCATTCCGCGCCGAGATCCGAGCGCAGGGCGTTCATCATGGAGCTCAAGGTTTCGACGCTCGTCTGGAGATCCTGGATTTTTTGTTCCATGCGGTTGCGCCAGAGATGTTCCTCCTCCAACTCCACGATTTCGGTGCTGGCTTCCGCGATGGCGCGTCCGTCGCCGGCTGGAGCTCCGCCTAGCAGATGGGCATAGGTTTCCACCCGCCTGCCGCTGCCGGATGGATGCCGCAGCACCAATGGCCCGTGGGGATACTCGATAAGCCATTGCAATGACTCCTCGACGGCCTCGATGGAGGCGAAGTCATGCATGCGCTCGCAGCGTTGTTTGATTTCCCCTGCGGTCTGCACGCCGCGCAGTAACAGCACCGTGAGAATCGCCGTCTGTGCGGCGTCCAATTCAAGGATCTGCGGGAGGGTGTGCTTGTATTTGAGGGAGCGCGCCCCGGCCGCCTGGAGTTGGACCGCCAGTCCTTTCAAGCGCAACCCGACCAAGGCCTTTTCGATGGCGCTTTCCTCCAGCAGCGTCACCGGATAACGGTTGGAGCTTTGATTGCAGGCGGCCTGCAAACTGTTCAAGGTGAGCGGATAGTAGGCCGGGGTGGTGGCCTCCTTTTCCAGCAGGCATCCCAGCACCCGGCCCTCGTTGAAGCTCAGTTGAAGTTCGGGGAAATGTGATATCGGATTTGCCATGAACAAAGGCATATTAGCGGATGATTTTTCCAGATGCAAGGCGGACCCGACAGGCGGGCCTGACAGTCGGCTTGCACGCCGGCGTTCGGGCCATTACACTGCGCCCATGCCCGTCGAGACACACACGCGATTTTTTGAAACCGGCAGCCCCGAAGACCCGTTGAGGTTGCGGGATGGAGGGTTGTTGCCGGGTGTCCGCATCGCCTATGAATGCTGGGGTGAACTCAACGCCGACCGGTCGAACGCGATTTTTGTGTTTCACGCGCTTTCCGGCTCGCACCACGCGGCCGGGTTCAATCCGGCCATCGAAGGAGTTGGAGAACTGTGGCAGGCGGAGATGCACGACGGTTGGTGGGAAGACATGATAGGGTCTGGCAGAGCGCTCGACACGGGCAAATACTGCATCATTTGCGCGAACTATCTGGGCGGTTGTTATGGCAGCACCGGTCCGGCCTCGGTTAATCCACAAACCGGCAAACCCTGGGGCTCGGCGTTTCCGGCGGTGACGACTGCGGATCAGGTGGAGGTGTTCGTCCGTCTGTTGGATCATCTTGGAATCGACACGCTGCATGCGGTGATCGGCCCATCGATCGGTGGAATGATCGCGCTCACCTTCGCCACGCGTTTTCCGGACCGGGTCCGCAACGTGATCGCCATCGCCGCAGGTTACAAAACCACGGTGCTCAACCGGCTGATTTTGTTCGAACAGATTCTCGCCATTGAGAACGATCCGTATTTCAACGGCGGCGATTATTATGGGGCAGAAGCCCCGTTGTATGGTTTGGCGCTGGCCCGCATGATTTCCCACAAGACCTTCGTGCATCTTGATGCGATCGAGCGCCGCGCACGCCAGGACGTGGTCCAACCGGACGACGTGCTGGCCTGGTATCGGGTGCGCGACCAGTTCCAAAGCTACATGCTGCATCAGGGGAAAAAGTTTGTGCGCCGCTTTGATGCGAACACCTATCTGCGCATCATCGATCTGTGGTCGCGCTATGACGCCACCCACGAAGGCGACGCGGAAACGCCCGTGGATCTTTTCGAACGGTCGCGTATGGCAGGTCAGCGGTGGCTGGTTTTTTCGATAGATTCCGACTTCTGTTTCTATCCGGAGGAGCAGGCGGAACTCGTGAAGCACCTCGAGGAAGCCAAGGTCGATGTCATGCACATCACCGTGCATTCAGACAAAGGTCACGATTCATTCCTGCTAGAGCCGGATCTTTACACGCCGCACATCAAGTGGCTGCTAGGGAAATGAGCGGCAGGTCAATAACCGGTTACCGGGCTGTTAGAAAAGGTAACGGTTTCCTCGCCAAAACCGGCAACGAGTTTGGCCAGGGCGGCGCAGGTGTCGTGCCACTTCTTGTCCGACCACGCCGGCGGCGGATGCAGGGTTTTATAACGGAAACGTTCGACCCGTTCGCGCGCCTCCGCCGTCAGCACGCGCGGCAATCCGGCGAGGGTGGCCGGGCAGGACGGCAGCTCGTGGTGGGGATCGGACAGCGCGCGGCCGCCGGCGGGAAAATGTTTGGCCGAGTTGCACATCCTCGCCGCGGCCGTAGCGCTTGGTAATGGCTCCCATGTCGAGGTCGTCGGTTAGAACGAGGTGGCGGTCGAACCCGAGTTGGTCGCGCAGGAAGCGCCGGACGATGCGCGGCGAGAGTGAGGCGGAGAAGTCCGCATCGATGTTAGGGAATTCGATGTGGGCGAGCATGATCGCATCGAGTTCCGGCATCAGGGCGGTGTAGGGGATCACATCCTCGCGCTGCAATTCGGCGAGGGTGGCCGGGCAGGACGGCAGCTCGTGGTGGGGATCGGACAGCGCGCGGCCGCCGGCGGGAAAATGTTTGGCGCAGCCTGCGATGCCGCGTTTGCGCTGCCAGCGGTTCCAGAGTCCGGCGTAATCAATGACCCGTTGGGGGTCGCGGCCCCAACTGCGGCCGGGCAACGAGTTATGGGTGTTAGGAAAATGGTCGAGGTCGAGCACCGGCGCGAAGTTCAGGTTGAAGCCGAGCAAGCGCAGGAGGTCACCGGTCAGGGCTCCGGCATTGGCGATGATGCGTGTGTCGCGGCGGGCTGCGAGTGCCGGTGGCGACGGGGTGGGTGGGGCGATTTCACGGGTACGCGTGACCCGGCCGCCTTCCTGGTCGATGGCGAGGATGGGCAAGGCCGTGGACAGGCTGCGCAGGTCGTCGGTGAGTTGGCGGGTTTGTGCGGGCGAGACGATGTTGCGCGTGAAAAGGATATAACCCGCAGGCTGGAGGCGGCGGAACAACGCCGCTTCCTCCACCGTGAGAACCGGACCGGCAATACCTAACAATAACAATGAACCGTCGGTCATGTTGCATGAGGAAATCACATCCACGGGCGCGTGTCGATGGCTGGGTGCATTCTGCGGCAGGTTTCAGCAATGCGCCTGTCAGAAATTGTCAGC
>JAPLUJ010000279.1:0-2698 GCA_026397695.1 Verrucomicrobiota bacterium
ACATCAGCCGGGAATACTTCCGCTTCGGAACCAACCTCGCGGATGGCCGCCGCAGTTTCGGCAAGGCGCTTTTCGTCGCGCGATACCAGCGCCAGCTTTGCGCCCGCTTGCGCCAGCGCCACCGACATGGCTTTGCCGAGTCCTTTGCTCGCGCCCGTGACGAGCGCGACCTTACCAGTGAGTTCGTTTGGTTTCATGGGAGGTTACTTCAAAAGAAAATACATCACGCCCACCACCGCCAGCAGGATGGCCGTCACGATGCGCGGGTCGCTTGCACCGGCGAGGCGCCCTTTGAGAAACGCCAGCGGATGGTCCCAACAAACCTTGGCCACTTCCTTCGGGTCCATGGCCGGCGTCAGCAAGCTGGTGATGATGTAAATGGCCACGCAGAGCACCGCAATCAATGGGCCCACCAGCATGAAGGGAATGCCCAGGCCTTGCGTGGGATCGGTCACCAAACCCCCAAAGCCTGCGTGGGCCCTGCCGCCACCCAGGATCGCTTTCCCGACACTCGGGAGGTCGAGTACGAAGTAAATCACGCCAATAATCGAGCCGGCATAAAGCGTCGTCATCGCCGCCTGCTTGGTGCCGCGTTTCCAAAGCACGCCCAGCACAAACACCGTGGTCACCGCGGGCGCGAAGGTCATGGGGATTTTGTTGATGGCCTCGAAGATGGTGCCGAACTGGTCGCCCTGCGTGGACCAAAGCATCGCCAGCACCATGATGACGCCGGTCGTGAACCGGCCGATCATCACCACGTGACTGTCGGGAGTGGCGGGGCGCAGGCGTTTGACGATGTCCAGAGAAACCAGGGTGGCGCAACTGTTCAAGGCCGCCGCCATGCAACTCATCAACGCGGCTGCCATGGAGGCGGCGAGCAGGCCCTTCAGTCCGACCGGCACCAGATGATTGATCAGTGCCGGCAGCATCTTGTTGTAGTCGGGGGTGCCAAAGTCGGGGCTGTTCGCATCGGTGATGTTAGGGAGTGCAATCACGTGTTTCTGCCAGAGCATGTAACCGATCACGCCGGGCAGGACCATTAGAAACACCGGGGTGATCTTGAGAAACCCGGCAAACAGCGCGCCGTTCTGGCCGTCCTTGAGGCTCCTTGCTCCCAGCACCCGCTGCACGTGCGTCTGGTCGGCGCACCAATACCAGATGCCAAGAATCGGATAGCCCAGCAACACGCTCAGCCACGAGAACCCGTTGAGGTGGCCCTCGCTATTGATGATGGGCTGGAGCATGTTCAACTGGCCCGGTGCCACCGCCGCCTTGAAGGTGGCCACATCGTGCACACCGGCACCCGGCAATGCCATGATGCCTAACACCGTGACCAGGGTCGCGCCGCCCAGCAACAGGCAAACCTGGATGTTTTCGGTCATGACCACCGCCTTGAGGCCGCCCAGCGCGGTATAGGTCACAGTGAACAACGAGAGCGCCACGATGGTGTATTCCATAGGCACGCCGAGGAAACTTTGAAACACCTTGGCTGCGGCAAACAGGCTGATGCCGATGTGAATGAGCAGCGCCCCGAGCAAACCGATGACCGCGAGGAACGTGCGGGCCTGCGGGCAATAGCGGCGCTCCATGAACTCCGGCAACGTCGAGACTCCCGAGTTGATATAAAACGGCGCGAAGATCAGCGCCAGCGCCATCAGGGTGAAACACGCCATCCACTCGAAGTTGCCGATCACCATGCCCTCTTTGGCACCGCCGGCGGCCAGGCCCACCAGATGGATGGTGGAGATGTTGGAGGTGAAGACGGCCGCACCGACGGTGAACCAGCCGAGCGATTTGTTTGCCAAAAAGTATTGTTGGGACGAGGTGTTGCGGCGATAGCCGATCCAGATGCCAAAGGCGGTGATGCCGATCAGGTAAACCGCTATTACCACCACATCAATAAGAGCAACGGCCTTGGCGGGAGCCAGCACAGTGGATAGAAAACTCATGTTGTTATTCGGTTTGATTTATTGGTTGGAGCCTAGCTGACCTGGACTTGCACTTTGATGACGTCGTCCTTGGCGCGTGCACGTTGCATTGCCTGCGGCAGTTGTGCCAGCGAAAAACCTCGCCCTCAGGCCAGCGTGCCGCTCTGCACGATGGTGCCGCCGGGGCGCACCAGATCGAAGGTCTGGCGCTTGGCCACCGGCGCGCCGGACGCTTCAAAGATCACGTCAAAGCCATCGCCGGGGATCTCGCGCAGCAGCGAGTGGCTGAAAATGTGCGATCCCATGCAGCAACCACTTCCCGGCTCCAAGGGCTGGACCAACATGCAACGGGTCTATTGCAATCCGTAAACCGGACTTGTTAGTGCGCAAGCAGGGAGTTGACTTCGGCCATGACGGCGAAGGCGTCGGCGACGTAGAGGATATCCGCTTTGCCGCGGGCCCAGCCGCAGTTGGCATCCTGGCTGATGGCGCGACGTTCGCCGATGAAGCGCCAGCCGATGGTGTGGGGTTCCTCACCATGACAACAGGTGGCCAGACCCTTGGCATGACGCGGAGTCGAGCCGGTCTGGCCGATTTGGTTGAGGTGGCTGAGGAATGGCAGGACGCTGTGGCCTTCGCCCCCCAAATCGACCAGCGACTTGGTGCTGCCTAACGACGAGCGGGACAGGCGCAGGAAGTCCAGAATGAGAGCTTCGGCTGCGGCGACTTTGACCTGGCCATCAGCTTGTTTCTTGGTCCAACCGGCACCC
>JAPLUJ010000279.1:2739-13345 GCA_026397695.1 Verrucomicrobiota bacterium
GCATCGGGGCGGATGGTTTGCTGGTCGCAGGCGGGAGCTTCAAAGCCGGTGACCTGGGTGCGCGGGGCGGGTAGAGACAGAGTGATGTTTTCAATCGGGGCGGTGACTTGGTCTTGGCGGTTGGCAACCGCCGCCACGGGGGCGATGCCGCCTTCGAGGGCGAGCAGCCATGGGCGGGTGCTGCGGGTGAAGACGGCTTCCATGCGCTGGCGGTAAAACCAACGGGAAATGCTCGGCTGTCCGCCGACCACGGTGAGGCCGGTGATGTGGGTATCGGCGTGACCACCTAGCCGATGGGCCACGCCGGGCAACACGCGGTTCCAACGCGAGGTGGCCGGCGCGGTGACGAGAGTGGCGGCGGTGGCACGGCACAGGGCCTCGGCGGCGGCGGCATCGGTGGCATATCGCGCCTGCGAGAACTGCCCCCCACTAACCGTTAGAATCCGCGCCGCGCCGCAGCCGGCGATGGCGGCGGCGGCCGGGCCGGTATTTTCACCGACCAAGCCGACGCTGAACGGGGTTTCCAGGGAGGCGGCGAGTTGCATGGTGGCGGACAGGGCTTCGAGGGCGGACTTGGCGAGAGTGCCATCGGGTTCGGGGTGGGCGAGGAAGAGTGTGCTCATGGGATGCGAAGCAACAGGTTATATGTTATAAGTTAGAAGTTATTAGAAAAAGACAGAAGAGGAGAAGACAGAAGACAGAAGAAAAGAGGACGGATTCGATAATTATTATCTTCTGTCTTCTGTCTCCAAGTCTTCTGTCTCATCTCTTTAAGCGCCCTTGATCCAGGCGACGATATCGGCGGCGATTTGCGCGGGCGGGACATCCTTGATGATCTGGGTGGTGCGGGTCTGGGTGGGGAGGGTCACGGAGGTGAAAGTGATGTCGCCGGTGCCGACCGGGGCAGGCTTGATCGTCTGCAGGGCCGCCATGATGCCGCGCATGTTAGACATGCCGACACGCGGGTTGTTGCTGGGTTCGGGGAGGTTGCCGGTGGCCCAGCCGATGACCACGGGCGGGGCGCTGCAGACGGAGACTTGATGTTTGCCGCCTTCGACACGCTCCATGATGCGCAGGCTGCCATCGGCCCCGATGGTGAGGGAATCGACGCCTTGGAATTGGTCGGTGATGGCGAGACGCTCACCTACGATCTGCATGGTAGCTCCGGCCCCACGGGAGGCGGATTCCCAACCGCCGAAAAGGAGGAGTTGCGACAGGTCGAGACCGGGGATGGCACTGATGGCATCGGCGAGGGCGGCGGCGGTTTCGGCGGCATCGGTGAAGCCGCCGGTCGGGCCGTCGAGGGCGATGAGTTCAAAGGGGACCTTCTGGGCGATGGTCATCATGACTTGTTGCAGTTTCGCTTTGGGGCCGAGGCTGACCAGCCATACTTTGCTGCCGGGATGGACGGTGGCGAGATTGGCGGCTTCGTACAGGGCATGACGCGCCCATGGATCTAGCGATGAGGGGAGCATCATTTCATTTTTCAGCGCGGGCCCGGCGGGGCCGGTGACGGGTTCGAGGGTTTGCAGGGGGTCGGGCACGAGGCTGCCGCAGACGATGATTTGGTACATAAGGTTCAGATGACTGGAGGTTAGGGACGCTTCAGGGAGAAGGGATGGAGACGCAAGACGCAAGACTCGAAGACGCAAGAAAAGAGGAAGAGAAGAGCAGGCATGCGGCGGAGCGTATTCCTGGAAACATCTAACTGATGACACGCGGTTCTCTTCATCATCTTTTTCTTCTCTTGCGTCTTGTGTCTTGCAGTCTTGCGTCTTTTATCAATTTTCCGCCGAATGCAGGCCGCCGGATCCGGCTTGGAAGGAGACCAGTGCGTGTTCGGGGTTATGGGGATGGGCTTTGGCGCAGTTCCAGAGGCAGGCACCGCAGTGGATACATTTCTCACGGTCGAAGACGGGGCGGCCGTTGTCGCTGGGGGTGATCGCCTGGCCGGAGCACATTTCCACACAGATTTTGCTATCGCAGGATTCGCACTCTAATGGATAGAGGAAGACGACGTGGTCGGCGTAGCCGGGCGGGGCTTGGACTTTGCCACCCATGAGCAGGGCGTCCTGATGGGAAACCAACAATGCACCGTCGAACGGAATGGCCGGCCATCCGACGCGGTCCATGAGGATGCCGCTGGCGGCGATGCCTTTGGTATCGCAGTCCTTGCGGATGCGGGCAATTTCCTCGTTGGAAATACGACCCGCATAGTAGCTTTCGAGGCCGGGCACGCGGGCGTGCGGCGGGCTGGGGCGTCCGGGCATCGAGAGGACTCCGCGGGTGAGGCCGGTGAGCATGGTGCCGATGAGGCCCGGGACCACGCCACGTTGGAAGCCATCACGGGATTTTTCCGCGATGCGGCCGGCGGCATCGAGTTGGCTGGCACGGCGGCGTTTGACGTAGGTGGCGTCGAGGTTTTCCCGGCTGAATGGTTTGCCGGCGGTGAGCAGATCGATGACGGCACAGGCGAGTTGCACGCCGGTGGCCCATGCTTCATCGACGCCCGAGTTTGTTAGAACATTGGTGGAGCCGCTGCCTTCACCGATGCGGGCGAAGCCGTCGCCGGTGAGGAAGGGTTCGCCGCGGCGGCCGGATTCCTGCAGGGATTTCGCGCCCCATGAGCGCAGGCGGCCGCCTTTGAGGTGGCGCCAGAGATATGGGTGCATCATCCAATGTTGGAGATAACGATAGGCGGTGCGGACCGGACTATCAAACCATGAGGGCACGAAAATACCGAGTGATGCCACACGGTCCGGATGGACGTAAAGAAAGCCGAAGATTTCCGGTTCGGGGAAGCCGATAGTGTGGAGCACGGTGCCGGGAGCGAGTTCGCAATGATCGGGTAGATCCACAACGAATTTCATGCCGAGCGCCCAATCGTGGAGGTGGTGGCCGTCCGGCACGCCGAAATGATCGTCGAGTTGTTGGCCGATGGCACCGACGGGGCCATCGGCGACCACGGTGAGCGGGGCGCGGACCTCCATGCCGGGGGTGAAACCTGCGGCGGGTTCGCCGTCCCGCGTGACGCCCTGGTCTGCCAATCTAACACCGGTGACGGCGTGATTTTCAATGATCGCTTCGCTGACGGGGGATCCGGGCCAGATTTGGACTGTGCCGGTGGCCATGAGTTGGTTGCCTACCCATTGGGTGAACTGGCCCATCGAGAGGACGAGGCCGCCGTGTTTATTGAGGAACGACGGGGTCCATGGGAGTTCGATGGCATGGTGTTTTACGCCGAGGAAGCCACCGAGGGTACGGATTGTCCGATCAGCGGCACGCAGGATGAATGGGCGGCGGCTGGCGCCGACATGGTCTAACAGGTAGAGGATTTTTTCCGAGGTGACCGGGGCCGCCATCGGGATTTGTGCGGAGTCCAATTCGGGAAAGGATTCGCGCAGGCTTGAGGCCTGGGTGACGACACCCGAGACGCCGATGCCATCGGGGTTCATGGTGGCCGCCGCAAGGGTGGTTAGAAAACCGCCGGCTGCGGGGCCGAACCCGACGCACACAATATCTGCATCCATGCGCGGACGGTCGATGGGGTTGGTCATGGGCGGATGAGGTGGAATTAAGAGCTAAGGGGTGAAAGACAGTAAACGTTGAAACAGCATATGGCAGATAGAACTCACGCAAGGCTTGCGGGCGGAAAATAGGGATCCGCAGATGGCAAGGCAAGCCAAGTTCCGGGCGGATCGCCCGGCGGCGTGACGCATTGCACCGTAATCAATGGCACAGGTCTGCGCCGCAGGCGCTCTGGCAGCGGGGGGGTGACATCGGCGGGGTGGAGCATCATCCGTCTTGTAACACGAGGTGGAAATGGCGTCTTCCGGCAAAGCGGAAGGTGCGGAATCCCCGTTCGTCGAGGGTAAGGATATGCGGAGTTCCGAGGCGTTCCGCCAGCAGCACCAGAGTGGCGTCGGCAAAATCCATGGGCGCATCGGCATAGCGAGCCATCAGTGCGACCACCGCTTCGAGCCGTAGCGGGGCGAAAATGTCTTCGATATGAATAGGTCCCTTGGCCAGAAGTCCTGCCAGTGCCCCGGCGCCACCGGCGACGGAGCGGAGGAAATGCATGGCTTCGGTGACGACCGCACCCGTGGTGTGAAACCTCCCGCTCAATGGCAGCCACGCCTCACGCACCTGCGCATGGGCAGGGTCGTTCCGATCCAGCAACGCGACCAACGCTCCGGTATCGACGAGATAGAAGCCGGGTTTCATTTCGGTCGCCAGTTGTTGCGCTTGATAGCGTCGCGGAACGGGTCCGGTGTGGCGGCTTGTTCCGGGGTGGAAGCCAGGCAGCCGGCAAAGGCGGCCGCCCGCGTGCCAAACGGAAGCTGCCCAAGCTCCCGCGCCAGCAGGTCGCGGACGAGTTCGGATTCGGACTTGTTCAGTCGCTCAGCGGTCTCCTTCAAGGCGACGCGCTGGGGCTGGGGTAGGCGAATGGTAAGCGTGGAAGTGTGCATGGCCGAAGCATGGCACCATGCAAGACGGAATGCAAGACATGAATCCGAGCGGGGGCAACAGGTGGGGCACTCACACCCTAACACACCAAGCGTTGAGTTCGCTCGCGCGTGGCAAACTATGCCAAGTTCTGGTCTGCCGTCTCCTATCCTTTTCTCAAACCGGATAATCGAGGGCTTCCGGGATCATCACGGTGGTTAGAGCGTTGGCGGCGCGGTCTTTGGCAAGGCGGAAGCCGTGCAGACCGACATCGAGTTGCGAGCGCATGCTGATGAACGACTGCAAGTGGCTGGCCTCCGGGTCGGCGGCGTGGTCACTGCAACAACATGTGCAGGCGGGCTGCGGGTGATAGCCGAAGAAGAGTTCGCTGCAAATGCGGGCGGTTTCCCCGACAGCGCGGGCGGCCTGGACATGGCAAGGCGAGCGTGCCGGGGAGTTCCTCGGTGACCGAGGGATCACCGGCAGCGGATTTTCCGAGTTCCACCACATCAAGGATTTGCTGACGTGAGGCGAGGAGCCAGCACAGCGCATCGGTGAGCGGGAAGGTGACGCCCTGGCGGTTGGATTGATAGAGTTTGGTGCCATTGGCATCGGTGGTGTTCTGCATGTAGCGGACGGTCCACAGCCATAATTCCATAGCGGCAGCGATGGCGCTGGCACCGGTGCCGGGATGGCCGGCAGCGATGGTGTGGAGGTCCTGGATCCAGCCTTCAAACTGCATGATGAACAGTTGGTGGGTCATGGTGACGGAAAGTTGGCGGCGCTGGACGGCTTCCGGGCCTTCGTAGGTGGCTTCGAGCTGGGCATCCATCCACTTGTGAGGGAGGAAGCCGGGGCAGTCTTCGGTGATGCCGTAGCCGCCCATCAAGCTAACAGCTTCGCGCATGATGGTGGCCCCATAGCCGGTGTTCCAAAGTTTGCAGGCGGGGCACAGGACATTGGCCTGCACATCGAAGATGGCGTATCTTTGACGCGGTCGAGCGGATCGAGGCGGTCGAAGAGACGTGCGGTTTCAAAGCCGAGAGCGGCACCCGCCTCGCCGGTGGCCCAGATATCGACGAGGCGATGGAGGACATCTTGTTTGGTTTGGAGGCCGAGGTCGTAGCGGGGCGATCCGGGGCTGCCGGTTTCACCGCCGCGGAACCGGGTGCGTTGATAGCGGATGATCGGCTCGATGGCGGAGAGCAGTTTGGCGGAGGTCATCAGGCCGACGGTGACGCGGGTGCGGCGGAAGACGGCTTCGATGATTTCGCTGTGGCTGAAGTTGGGGATGATCACGCCGTCTTTGACGGTGTAGCCGCCGATGATGCGCGATGCGGGGACGTTGAGGTTGAAAACAGGATCACAGGTGGAGGACAGTTGATGGACCATTTTGCGGGTCGGAACCCCGGCATCCCAGAGACCGGGATCGGATTTTTCGAGGATGACCATGCAACTCCCCTTGATGCGGGGATCGGCCGAATCGACGGCGGCGGTGACGACGTTGGCGAAGTCCATGTTGGTGATGAAACGTCCGCGTTTGTCGATGTTGAGAAGCGGTTCCTGACCGTCATCCCAACTGACGACGCGCATTTTGCCACTCAACATCCCGGTTTCCACGCCGACGAAGGGGATGGGTTCGGTGAGGGCAAAGGCGACGCGGGTGGGCACGCGGGCATCGCCGGGTGCGGGTGGACTGACCAGCGGCATGTAATGGGCGAATTGCTCGGGTGTGCCGCGTTCATGGATGGGCGCGACACCGAGATTGCTGGCAAGGCTGCAGGTGGCGGCCCCGGCATCGACCCACGAAAGTTCGAAAGCGACCAGGGCGAGGGCGAGGTTTTTCGGGCCTTCGATGAAGCCGCCGTGTTCCGGGTTGAGAAAAGCCGCGGTGATGCCGGATTCGTCGTAAATCGCGAGCAGGGCGTTTTTTTCCGCCGTCCACTCATGGGTATTGCGTCCACCTTGGGCGACGAGACGGGCGATAGGACCACGCGCGACGGGACGCACGGATTGGATGATCATCGTCAGCTCGTAACGGTCGGCATAACGCCACTGGAGTGCCCGGAGTTGGTCGGAAGGGAGTGTTTGAAGGGTGGGAACAGAGTCGGTGGCGGACATGGTTGCGGGTGGAAACGATATTGATTTTCGCGCGCGATTGTGATGGTTTGGCAGCCGATGGCAAGCCTTTGGGTGAGGTGATTTTTGGGGGTTGCCGTCGGCTTGATCCTAGGGTAAGTCAGGGCCATCCTGACGCCATGCATTATAATGTGCGGGCAACGGGTTAAAGACAGGACATGGATACACATGATGGAATTTTCTGGCAGCCCAACCGCACTTGGGCGCACTTTGATCGGATAGATCCGCCGAAACGCTCGGCCGTGGATCGGGTGGCGGATTTCCTCGAGATTTACGCGCTTTACGATGAGCAGACGGCGCGTGAGCAGGCCATTCGGTGCATTCAATGTCCGGAGCCATCGTGTGTCGAGGGGTGCCCATTGCACAACCGGATTCCCGAATGGCTGGCAGCCACGGCGGAAGGGCGGTTTCTTGAAGCGGCGACGCTTTCACGCGCCACCAGCAACATGCCTGAGATTTGTTCCCGGGTGTGTCCGCAGGAACGCTTGTGCGAAGGATCGTGCATCCTCAATGGCCGGGCCGAACCGGTGACCATCGGGGCGATCGAACGCTTCATCAACGAATATGCGTTTCAGTCCGGCGTGATGGACGAGGTGCGGGCGACCCCCAATGGTTTGCGGGTGGCGGTGATTGGCTCCGGGCCGGGCGGATTGTCGGCGGCCGATGAGTTGTCGGCGCTGGGTTACGCGGTGACCGTGATGGAATGCCAGAACCTGCCCGGCGGTTTGTTGGTCAACGGGCTCCCCGCCTTCAAACTGGAGAAATCGGCTGTCGCCCGCCGCATTGCGATTTTGGAGCGGCGCGGGGTCGAGTTCCGGCTTGAATATGCTTTGGGCAAGGACGTTTCGTTAGGGGAGTTATTGCGCGATTATGCTGCGGTGTTTCTGGCCTTCGGGGCACAACAGGCCAAGCCGCTTGGCATCCCGGGCGAGCACCTGTCCGGAGTGATCCAGGCTCTGCCATTCCTTATTCAGAAAAACGTGGATTATCCCGTGCTCGACATGCCACCGCTCGACGTGGCGGGCAAACGGGTGTTGGTGCTGGGTGGCGGCGACACCGCCATGGACTGCCTGCGTACCGCCGTGCGCAGTGGCGCCAGCGCCGCCATCTGCTTGTACCGCCGCGATCTGGCCAACATGCCCGGCAGCCGCAAGGAATATGCCAACGCTCTGGAAGAAGGCGCGGAGTTTCGTTTTCTAACCAATCCGACGGCGCTCGAAGGGGACGCGTCAGGGGCGGTGGTGCGGGTGCGGTGTGTGCGCATGGAACTGGGCGCGGCGGACGCCAGCGGACGCCGCAAACCCCAGCCGGTGCCCGACTCCGAATTCACCGTGGAAGCGGACTGGGTGATCGGTGCCTACGGTTTTGATCCCGTGCCGTTTCCTCCCGAGAGCGACCTTGCGGAGGTGAAAACCAACAGTTGGGGCGGCATCGTGGTCGATGCCAACCAGATGACCAGCGTGCCCGGGGTCTTCGCCGGCGGCGACTCGGTGCGCGGTCCGTCGTTGGTCGTCCATGCGGTGCGCGATGCGCGCTTGGCCGTGGCCGGCATCCATCGCTATCTGGCATGCGGCAAGTGATCTGTTGGGACCACCTCACCGCCGCCGCTCCACATGGACGGCGACACATTCGGCGTCCGGCAGGATGTGTTTTTCGAGAGTGACGGCGACGCTTTGCAGCGGGTACCTGCCTAACAGCCAAGCCGCGGTTTCCACGGCGAGCGTTTCGATCAGGCGGCGCGATTTGGCAGACGCGAGGGATTGGATTTCCTGAGCGACCACAGCATAATCGATGGTGCGTGAGAGGTCGTCGGCGAGGCCGTTGAAGCCCTGACTTGGAACCATGCGCACGGTGAGCCACAACGTTTGGGCATGGGCGCATTCCTCGTCCGGAACGCCGATATGGGTGCTCACGTGCAAGCGACGGATCTCAATGGTGTCAGACGGATGCATGGGCGCTAACCGTGGGTGAATTTCACCGATTTGATGCGCTCCTGGCCGAGTTGACTGCGGATACGGGCGAGGAGCATGGGTTTCATCTGCTCGAGGTGGAAACGCATGGCGGGTTGCGTCACGCGCAGCACGAGGTGACCGTTTTTCACGGAGACAGGCTCGCTGTGACGGGCGATGAAATCGCCGGCGAGTTCCTTCCAAGTGGCACGCACCTGATCTTCATGCAGGCTATCCTCCGCGCCGGCGGCACGCAGGATGGCGGCAATGAAATCACCCGCAGAATGGACCCCGGCATGGAGGTCCATGGCTTCGTCATGTCCTCGCCATTCCCGCAGAATCTCCGCGCGGATTCCGCCGGTGCGAGGAGTGCGGTTCATGAAGGCGGGCGGGCGCTTACTCGTCGCCATCGTCACCGATGGCCTCGACGGGGCAGCCCTCCATCGCCTCACGGCACTGGGCGAGTTCCTCGTCATTTTCCGGCTGTTTCATGACGTAGGAGTAACCTTCGTCTTCGGCGCGGTTGAAATTGTTAGGTGCGGTTTCGCGGCACAAGTCGCAGTCGATGCACTGGCTATCCACATAGAATTTGCCAGTCACGTTTTCGGAATTTTTGTCTTCGCTGTCAGCCATGGTGTTGGGGAATGATTTGGGTCGAGCTCAATTACCCGCGTCGGGCCGGTGATGCAATGCGAATTTTTCGGGAACTTGTCATTTTGTCATTCGCACTGGTCAAATCGAGGTTCCGCCGGTATGATAGAAAGCAGTGCCAGTCATGACATCCCAGCCCCCATCATCCTCCGAGCCTCCTTCCCAGCCCCCGCGCCACCGCCCGGCGCTGGGTGATTTGATGCAAGAAACGACCGAGCGGGATCTGTGGGCGTTCGATGACGCGCTGGATTCGCCCAATGCGCCGGAGGATGTGTGGGTCGAGTTGCCGCCGGCCCGGGCATACGGCAAGGACATTCCCATGCCGCGGGAACGCCAGCCGGGAAAAAAGCTTGGCACCACAGACAACCCGGAGTCAGACAATGCCGCATCAGAGGATCAGATCCGGATCAACGTCAACAAGCCACCTATCAGAAACCGCCCTGCCGGGTCGTTGGCGAGGCCATCGACACCTGAGAGCACATTCGATGACCTCGAATCCTGGGACCAGCTCCCGGTAAAACCGGAAATCGTGGAGCCACCCGCCGAGGTGGTTGCAGCACCGACCCAACCCGAGTACCAGTTAGAACCGGAGGTGGCGGTGGTGGCGCTTGCGGAGATCACGCCGGACAGTGACACGACCGAGACGAAGGACGAGTTTTCCCCGGTGGTTCGTGCCAACGCCGTGCCAGTCTCGCTGCGTCTGCATTGGCGATTCTCCAAGACCGAGTGGGCCGGGCTTGTCGGGTTGCTGGTACTTCTGTTAGCCACAGGGGGCGCGATTCTGGGTTTCTCGCTGAGACATCTGCCCACGGAAACGCATCGGGTGCAAACCAATGATTTCCCTATCAAGGGTGACTATCTCACCGTTGATTCCGCGACGAGTTATTGGCGGGCGCCGGTGACGGCGGGGGACTCCCCCGACACGTTCCGGCACGGGACCCGCTTGCTGCCGGTTCTCGAACTCACGGCGAATGGCGGTCCTGCGGTCATCCGGGTGTTGTTTCGCAATGAAGAGCGTGCGGTGGTTGGCGACGTGGTGAGCCGGGCGGTGCGCGACCATGGCAAATGGATCATCCCGGCAACCGCGGGATTCGACGATTTCGGGATGCACGCCGCCTACCGCACCGGCGAGGGCAAACGCTGGACAATCGAGGTGTTCGAAGCACCCGCGGAAAGCGCTGCGGGCAAGGAATTCCAGAAACTTTTCGCAATGGATATCTCCACCGACCTGCGCTGAAATCAACCGCCATGATCCATTCAGAAGCCAGCCCGATCATCCCGCGCATTGGTTGGCACGTCATGCATTTGTTCTATCACGTCGATCATGCCCAGTGGGCGCTCTACAGCGACGATGAACAACGCCAGGCCAAGACCCGCCTCACCGAGCTGGTGCAGGAAATCCGCGCCAATCCCGACACGCA
>JAPLUJ010000601.1 GCA_026397695.1 Verrucomicrobiota bacterium
GTGAGCGCCCAACCGCCGCCGCGGGCGGCAACGAGCAGCGGGTTTTTCCCCTTGGCGAGTTTTTCGGGATCGTGGGCGATGTAATAGAGGTGATACCAGTCGAGCAGGAATTGATAGGCGACGATCAGGATGGAGCCGGAGCCGCAGGCCGGATCGAGGATGCGGATGGCTTCGATTTGTTTGGGCGTCTTGTCTTCGATGAGCGGGCCGACGGCTTGGCGGACGATGTAATCGACGATGTAGGTGGGCGTGTAGAAGACGCCGCCGGCTTTCTTGACCTCGGGCTTGTCCTCGACCACGGCGCGGTGGCCGGCCGCCAGGGTGATGACTTTGCCGAGGAACTGTTCATAGACGGAACCGAGGATGTCGGCGGGCAGGACCGAGAATTCGTAAGGACTATCCGGATAGTAGAGGTGGGTGACGATGTCCTTGAGGATCTTGTCATCAAGGGCGAGATGGGGCGTGAGCGTGTCGGGCTCCTCGGCCTGGCCTTTTTCCCTGGAGAAATGGAAGAGGCCGGAGTTGTAGCGATGGTCGGCGTTGCGGAAGAGTTCGAGCAGGCGCGGATAGGTCTGGGTGCCGTTGGCTACGCTGCGCAGGCGGCCGTAATCCTCGGTGCCGCGGTCCTCGCAGATGCGCAGGAACACCAGGCGGTCGATGGTTTTCTGCACGGCGAAGTTGAGGTCGCGCACCGAGAGCGCGGGATTGCGCAGGGCGAGGTTGCGGGCTAACAAATCGCGCCAGCGTTCGATTTCCTCGAGGAAGGCGGCATCGACCTCGGCAGTACCCTTTTTCTTCTTGTTGGAGTCCGCGTATTTGTCGAACGAGCCCTTGAGGATGGCGTCGCGCGAGAAGATGGCGGCGATCCCGTCCCACTTTTCGGGGTATTGCCCGAAGGTGCAATAGAAGGTGCGGGCCTTGGCGGCGGGATCGTTTTTCACCGGCTTGACGCGGGTATCGTAGATGGCGAACTCCTCGAAGTCCGAGAGGATCGAGAGCGGCATCTTGGCCGACCATGCGTAGCGGCGGAGCTGATAGGCCGGATCGACGTCGGACTTGATGTTGACGGCGGGTTTCTTGGCTTCGAGGAAGAATTTCCGCTGGCCGTGCAGGGTGAATGAGCAGTCCGGGGCCTTGACATGCGGGCCGATGCGCAGGGCGTCCTCATGAATGACATCGCGGTATTGCGGAGCGAGGCCCTGGGTGTTGTCCATGTCCCAGCCGAGGGCGGCGAAGAAGGGATCGAGGAATTCCTTGCGGAGTTGCGCCTCGTTGTAATTCCCGGAGCGGTAGTGGTCGATGTGGTCGGCGAAGGTTTCGCAGAGTTTCAGGACGGTGGCAGGTGCGGGCATGGGGATGCGGAATGGCTAACAGTCTGCTTAGCCGAAACAATCCATCAGTGCCAGCCCGAATGCGACAACCTGCCGCAAGTCAAGGGGGAATCGGGCGAAATCTGGCAACATCGGTACATGAGGCACCCAATCTGTCCCCGCCGGCCGAAATTCCGTCCGCGCGTGACTTGGAGTAGGGGGCTTAGGTGTCAAGCCCGCCAAATCCGGATCTTCTGCTTGACTCCGCCCATGCAAAGACGTTGCGCCGCATTTGGGATGCTGCTGGTTGTTGTCTTCGCACCCGCTGTTTGGGCGGGTGGCAAAGCGGACATCAAAGCCTCGGTCTCGTTTCACATGGAGACGGACGCCAATGACAACCCGAAGATGATTTTCTCGCAGTTGACCAACGGCCAAATCCGGTATTTCCGCCGCATGCCTGAAATCACCACCAATGACGTGGCGGCGTTCAACCCCTGTCCATCGGACGCCGGGGGGGAAGACTACGGTATTGTCTTCCAACTCAAGGACAACGCCGCCAAACGCCTCGCCGCCATCACCAGTGCCAACCAAGGACGCTGGCTGATCGCCCAGATCAACGGCCGCGTGGTCGATGGCGTGCGCATCGACCAACAAATCAACGACGGCTTCGTCGTGATCTGGAAAGGCGCCTCTCTAGCAGATATCAGCGTGTTTGACAAGGCGTTGCCGCGCATCGGCCAGGAAGGAAAGAAGAAGAAGAAGAAAAAATAGCAACTCCCGCGCCATGCTCCGTCATTTCCTCCTGGTATTCATCCTGACTGGCGGCGTGCAGGCCGCGCTTGACCTGTGCCTGCCGACTGCAAACCATCGCCTCTTCAGTGGCGAGCCGGAGAGTTATTACATGTATGTGGACCGGACCTTTGAAGGGCAAACGAGCAAGCCATGGGAAGGGGGAACCTTCGGTTACGTCCGCAACGCCATGCGCATCGATGGCAAGGTGGTGTTCACCAAGTTCCACGAGGGCATCGACATCGCACCGGTCAACCGCGACAGCGCCGGCAATCCGCTCGACCTCGTCTCGAGCATCGCCGACGGCCAGGTGGTCCACACCAGCTTGATCGCCGGTCACAGCAATTACGGGAAATACGTGGTCGTCGAACACAAGTGGGAGAATTCATCGATCTATTCGCTATATGCACATCTAGCGGAAATCACCTGCCAGACCGGTGATCCGGTGAAAGCGGGAGCGGTGCTCGGGCGCATGGGCTATACCGGCGCGGGTCTCAACCGCACCCGTGCCCACCTCCACCTTGAACTCGCCATGCTGATGAGCCGGCATTTCGAGGAGTGGCACAAGATCGGCGTTGGCAAGGTGAATTACCACGGTATTTTCAATGGCATGAACCTCGCCGGTTGCGATCCCGCACGGTTCTTCGTCGAGCATAAAGCCAACCCGGAACTTTCTATCAGCACATACATCGGAGCCATCCCGGTCCATTTCAAGGTCACCGTGCCAGCCAAGGGCATCCCGGATTTTGTCACCCGTTATCCGTGGATCTGCCACGGCAGCGCCGATGGTGCCGTCTCATGGGAAATCAGCTTCAGCGCCACCGGCCTGCCAGTCGCCTTCACGCCCAGCCAACGCCAGGTGGACGCCCCTGTCGTCACCTCTATCCTGCCCTCCACCATCCCCCAACGTTATCTCACCCGCAATCTCGTCAACGGCCAGGAAAACCGCGCCACCCTCACCCCGTCCGGCAAGCAACTCGTCGCCCTCCTCACTGACGATTTCCCGACCGCCACGGAAGCCACCCCGGAATCCGAAGCACTGAATCCGAAGCACTGACCTCTAAACGAAAGAGATGAGAATCTAGCAGCGGATTTTTCAAGTATTGAATTGAGTGCTCATAGTTTGCAATTTCATTCCCATGTCCGACACAATTCTTGACAAACTAACCGCCTTGGGTCTCTCGCTGCCCGCCGTGCCCGCGCCGGTGGCTGCATATGTGAACTGCGTGCGCAGCGGCAACCTGCTATTTCTATCAGGCGGGTTGCCCATTGATGGTGACAAGAAAATCATCGGCAAGGTGCCCACAGGCGTTTCCGTCGAGGAAGCCAGGGAAGGTGCCCGCATGATCATTCTCAACCGCCTCGCCGTCATCCGCGATGCCATCGGCTCGCTCGACAAGGTGCGGCAAATCGTCTCCCTCTGTGGCTTTGTGAACTCCGCGCCGGATTTTCACGACCATCCGCAAGTCATCAACGGCGCGTCCGAGCTGCTCGTCGAATTATTCGGCGACAAGGGTAATCACTCGCGCACCGCGCTCGGTGCCGCCGCCCTCCCGCTCAACGTCGCCGTGGAAATCAATCTCATCGTCGAAGTCGAGGACGGCGCGTGATGCGACACCACGGGCATTCTGCCCGCAACACCCATGGTGGGAGCGAGGCATAACTGAAGGCGCCCCGCTTGCGCGATCCATGGGCATCGCCATCATCGAGTGCCGCCGCGCGCCAGCGGGCACAGCCATAAGTTCTACAAGGCGATCCATGGGCCGGCCTGTTTTTCACGAGAAGCCACGCACCGTACGGCCGTCGACATACCCATGGGCCGCCCGGAATGGCCCCACCACGAACGGGTTGACACAGCCTCTATCTTACTCCAGATTGATGGCCAGTGCACATGCGCGTCCATTCAATCCAGCTTGCGATGCTCTGGGCAGTGGCGTTCGCCAACCCGCTGGCAGCCCAGGAGACACTGGCCGATCTGCTAGATGATCCCGCCACCCATCTCGCCCGCCCTGCTGACCGCGAACGGGTGGTCACGCGCATGAGGGAAATCCAGGCCGCCCGCCGCCAGAATGCCCGTGCCCGCGCCATTCTTCATGGTCTGCCGCTGCGCGCGGTGATGCCTAACGGCCGCATCCAGGAACTCGTCGGTTTCGACGGCCAATCTACTGCGCACATCCCCCTATCTGTTGTCCGGCACAGGTGTCACCATCGGCCTTTGGGACGCTGGTTCCGCACGCTCCACCCATCAGGAATTCGGCGGCCGCGTGACCGTCATGGATGGAGCCGCCACCTTCGATCACTCCACTCACGTTGGCGGCACGCTCATCGCTGCCGGCATCGATGCATCCGCACACGGCATGGCGGCCGCCGCCACCATCCACTCCTACGACTGGAACAGTGATACTTCCGAAATGACCTCGCGGGCCGCAACCTACTCCGGCGAACCGGGAAAAATCTATCTGTCGAATCACAGCTATGGCTATGTCAGCGGTTGGAACTATGTGAATGGCGGTTCCCCCTTCAGAGTCTGGGACTGGTATGGCTCCGGATCATCCTCCACCTCGATCGAAACCGACTTCGGTCTCTACAGCTCCTATGCAAGCAGTAACGATTCACTGGCATTCAATGCGCCCTATTATCTGATTTTCCGCTCCGCCGGCAATGACCGTGACGACAACCCGTCATCCGGCCAAGCCGTCGCTCTTTCACCCGGCAGCGCTTCGGTCGTGAATTATGACCCCGCGAACCATCCCGGTGGCGATGGCACCTACCGTGGCGGTTTCGACACCATCGGCTTCGATGCCATTGCCAAGAACGTCATGACCGTCGGTTCCGTCAGTGATGCGGTCACCAACGGCGTCCGCGATGTGGCGAAAGCCAGTGTCAGTAATTTTTCCTGCTGGGGTCCCACCGACGACGGCCGGATCAAACCCGATGTGGTCGCCAATGGCGAAGGCCTTTACTCATCGCTTGGCAGCAGTGACACCGCCTACGGTACATATACTGGCACCAGCATGGCCACCCCCAATGCGGTGGGCTCGGCCGCGCTGCTCATTCAACAATACGGCAACCTGTTCGCCGGCCAGGCCATGCGTGCCAGCACTCTCAAAGGTCTGCTCATCCACACTGCCGACGATCTCGGCAATCCCGGGCCTGACTACAAATATGGCTGGGGATTGGTCAACGTGCAGGCGGCGGCTGACCTCATCCAGGATCATAAAAACTTCCCGGTAAAACAACGGATGACCGAAAGCCAACTCACCTCGACCACGGTGAGCCGCATCCAGGCCTTTGTTTGGGACGGGGTTTCGCCCATCACGGCCACACTCTGCTGGACCGATCCGGCCGCCACCGCGCTCAGCGATTCCGACTCCCGCAGCGCCCGCCTCGTCAACAACCTCAACCTCAAAATCATTGATCCTGCCAACTCGGAGCACCTGCCATTCGTGATGCCTTTTGTCGGCACCTGGACCCAGGCCTCGATGGACTCGGCCGCCACCACCGGCATCAACAACACCGACAACGTCGAACAAGTCCGCATTGCCGCGCCGCCGGCCGCCGGAACCTATCTGGCGGTGGTCTCGTTTGCCGGATCGCTCACCAATAACAGCCAGAATTACTCGCTCCTCATCTCCGGATCATCGCCAGAGCCGCCGCCGCCGCCTTTGCCACCCGCCGACCT
>JAPLUJ010000040.1 GCA_026397695.1 Verrucomicrobiota bacterium
CTCAGGAAATCCAACGGGCGATGCCAAACGCGGCGGCAGCCGCAAGCCCGCCGATGATGCTGGTTTGAAGAGCGCTGCGAAGAATCGACACGCCGGTAAAACGACCTTTGATTCCACCGAAAACGGCCAAAGCCGCCAGCGTCACGGCCACGGAAAGCCTCAAGGCGCTTTGCGCATCGGCAAGCAACAAATAGGCACTGAGCGGAATGATGCCACCGACGATGTAAGCCACGGCAATCGTCAAGGCGCTTTTCCAGGCGCGACTTGGATCGGGTTGTTCCAGGCCAAGCTCGAAGCGCATCATGAACGACACCCAATCCTTGGGGCGTTTGCGCAGCGACTCGACCACCGTGGCGCACTCGCCGTCGGAAAGTCCGTAGGTCTGGAAAATGTCACGCACCTCTTGCGCCTCCGCCTCGGGAATGGTGAGGATTTCCTGCTCCTCCCGGGCCTGCTCGTGGGCATAGTGCTCTGCATCGCCGCGGGCAGCAAGGTAGCCGCCCAGACCCATCGCAATGGAACCCGCGGCAATTTCGGCAAAACCTGCCGTAACGATAAGGTGTGTCTGGGAAATGGCCCCGGTGAGACCAGCCGCGAGAGCGAAGGGAACGGTCAAGCCGTCGGACATACCGATGACCACGTCGCGGACGGCGTTGCCTGCGGTGAAATGCTTCTCAACGTGTGGCGTCATTGGCATAGATTAAAGGAAGCGCGTAGCAATGCCTAACATTGTTGATCAACGACCGGTCTGGTTTTTTGGGGGGAACGACCGGTCGTTGATCAGGGTAATAGGCGACTCGGGAGAGCAGAATTCGTCCGCTACGCTTTTGCAGGCCGTTTTCATGGCAAGGACTCTACCAGAGCGATTGGGCGGATCCAAGCACAACCCGAAACTAAATCAACACGTCGTTGACACCGCGCCCCGGGCACCATGAAAGCGCTCAAATACCCGCGTTGAAATTTTTCCCCTGCGAAGCTCTCGGCGGTGTCGCCTTCCTCAAGGCGATTGCGAGCCCATACGCCGATTTGCGTTCCGTCCGCGGGGGGCCAAGGCAACGCCACCGGCCTGACGGGCAAAGCTGCCTGCCGGGAAATTGCTGAGTGAGGGCGATTGAGAATGCCCATCGGCGGATCGCAGAGCGCGAGAAATGGGGCTATCAGGAAAGCAGGCGCGAGAGCATGTCCGGGTGCAGGTGCCAGCCAAAGAAACCGGCCAGCCCCATCACCATGCCAAACACGGTCGGCACCAGCGCCAGCCAATAGAGCCACTTCTTGTGGGTGAGCGCGGTCAGCGCCAGCAGCGAGATCGCCAGGGCCACCAACGTGTCCGAGAGATCGAATTGATCGTCGTGATAGTTCAGGGCGTCATAGGTTTTCTGGTCCTGTTCGGCCTGTTGGCGCAGATCCTCCTTTTTTTTACTCTGGTCGGCAATGAGGCGCTCGAAATGGGTGATGGCCTCGCGGTAATGGTCCTGTTGCGCGGCCGGGGCGCCGGGCGCGGCCAGCGAGAGCTGGACCAGGGTCGCACGGGCCACTTCCTCGCGCAGGTTGCGTGCCTGATAGAACGCCCAATGGTCGAGCTTGTCCGCCTGGGCCTGCTGCATGGCCTGGACGATGTTATCGTCCTTGACCTTGCACACGCCGAGGAAGGTGGCCAGGAGGGCCACAGTGACGGCCACCCAAGAGCTCAGGCGAGTCGCTGCGGCCCGCTCGCCAGCCGCGATTTCCGCCGCCTCGTTGGCGGACTCCATAGGGTCAATTTCCATAATGTGGTGTTGCCTGAAGGATGGTTAGAGAGGGATGATGTCGGTTGGTGGCGGCCCGCGATGAATCGTCCCGCACTGCCTCATCGCGGGCGATGGATACACGACCTCCCGCGCCCAGGCGAGGCGAATATTGCCGAAATCCGCGGGTGATGGCTGCCGCGTTGCTAGAACCGGCACGAGAAGCCAAGTAACGGTTGGCAATCGTCCGCGCCCCGGGTGACACCGATATTGATGCCGGCATCCACTTGGTAATTCTTGCCTATCATCAGCAGACATCCCACGTCCACGGTGCCCTCCCAATCACCGCTGTGCCGTGTGGGAACCGAACTGAAGAACTCGATATAGCCGGAAAACGGTCCGGCGATCTCATGGGAGAGCGAGATTGAGTTGATGATCTCGGCGTGATAACACTCATCATCATTCGCACGGATGCCAACCCCGTTGTTGATGCCGAGATCGAAGTCGCCCGGCAACTTCAGGCCGAGGAGGAAAGCCGCCCCGCCTTCGACCTTGCCATTGCCGAGTTGATGACCGGCAGTCGGGGTCTTGACCCCAAACCCCATGCCGCCCGCAGTGTCACCCGCGTCGTTGCCCCAGAAATTGGTCTTGAGGATCACCGAAAGGTCGCCGCAGCCGCTGACGCGCCGTGTCTGGCGGGTCGCCAATTGGGTGTCGCGGTTGGTTTGATAGATAGGCACCTCCAACTGCAGTTCCGCCCATGGAACAAGTCCGATACGCAGAGTCGTATCCGCCCACGAATCATTCTCCGTGCGGATGCCGGAAGCCGTGGTACGGGTGAAGGTGAACAGGCCCGTCTCTATCTGATAGCGCCCTGCGTCCAGTGTATGCGGACTGTTGCTCTTGTCCGGCCGGTCGGTGTCCAAGTCGCGCAGCAGGCCGTCCGGCACCGGGTTGAAAAGGGTGTAGCCGGACTTGTCCGGCGCGCGGGACTCCGGTGATTCCGCCAGGCTGCGGGCGCTGGCAAGCAGCAGCACGGACAGAACAAACAGGGCGATTTTCATACGGGACGGTCAACGGCTGCTCTCGACGGGCTTGTTCTGCGTTCCCGTCGCAATTGAAGTCAGGAAGTCATCCGGCCGGTCAAACCGATGTCCTTTCACTTCGTCTCTTTTCCCTTCAATTTTCTTAATAAGGTCTTTGGTCAGCTCGGTTGGAATCTTTCTTGGACCATTGGTTGGGTCAACCCAAATTACATTCGATCTATCTGGTTGAAATTCGAATTTCCTTCCATTCTCGAATCGGAATCGCCATCCGTTCAAACTGTCGTATTCCTTGTGCTTCGGAAACTCAGGCATCACAATCAGCCAATCAACTTTCGATGACCTCAACAAGCCGCGATCATGCCACGCATATTGGATCCATAAATTACCGTAACCGCATCCAACGGACTCCACTCCGCCTTCTGTATGAAGTGCTCTCCACAGTATCGAGGCTATCACGAAAACCACGGCTATGGAAAGAACCAGGAATGTGAGGCGAAAATTCTTCATATTATCGCAGGACGATTTATTGAACCACAGGCTGCGTATCAGGGACAAACAACCCCATCAACGGTTGGTGACAATCATACACCACGGATATTTACTGCGACTCCGACCTACATGCAACCAGATTCTCACCCGATTTCCAGGGACATCAAGTTTCATGAGATTTTTCTCCGGGTCCCCATCAGTGAGGATGTGCCTTCCCATAGCTCGCGCTTTTTTCTGGAGAAGTGAATGGGATGACTTGTGGGCATGATATCTATCAATCCTCGGCGAAAGTTTCGCCAGCCAAACCGCTGCCATCAATTCTTCACAGGAGGATGGATCAAACGAAACGCCGCCCGCGCGGGTGGCACGGGCGGCGCAGCACCGGACTCGCGTCGCGGATTACGGGGCTTCCCGGGTTTCGTCCACGGTGATGAAGTGGCTGCCGCCTTGACTCCACACCCGCAGCAGCGTTTCTTTGTTGGACGGATGGGTGGTGAGTTTCACGGCGTCTTCGGCCGTGGCGACGAGTTGGTGGTTGATCTGTTGGATCACGTCGCCGGCACGCAGTCCGGCCTCCCATGCGGCGGTGGATTCATCAACCTCGGTGACCAGCGCGCCTTTGACATCAGCGGGAATATTGGCTTCGCGACGGGTCGCCCGGTCGAGATCAGCCACGCCCACCCCGTTGAGGGTGTCCGCGTCGTCGCGACCGGAGAACCGCTGGTGGGCGAGGGTGGCATGGTCTTCTTCCGCCATTGGTTCAAGGGTGGCGGTGAGGGATTTTTCCACGCCTTCACGCAACACCTTCAGATCCAACCGCTCACCTGGCTTGTGACTGCCCACGGCCAGCTTCAGGGTGCGGGCATCACGCACGGCTTGGCCGCCGCAACTGGTGATGACGTCGCCGTATTCCACGCCGGCCTTGGCGGCTGGGGACTTCGCCAATACCTCGCCCACAAGCGCACCGTGGGTGGCTTCACCGGCACCGAATTTGCGGGCCAGTGCGGGTGTTAGATCCTGGGCCATAACCCCGAGGCTGGCACGGGTGACCTTGCCGTCGGTGATGAGGTCGTTCATCACGGAGCGAGCCATATTCGAAGGAATGGAGAATCCGACGCCGTTGTTGCCGCCGGTGCGGCTGAGGATGGCGGTGTTGATGCCCACAAGGCGACCTTGTGTGTCGACCAAGGCCCCCCCGGAATTACCGGGATTGATCGCCGCATCCGTCTGGATGAAGTCCTCGTAGTTCAGGCCCATTGTGGCGCGACCGGTGGCGCTGACCATGCCCATCGAGCAGGACTGTCCGAGGCCGAACGGATTGCCCACGGCGAGCACGATGTCGCCTACTTGAACCTGATCGCTGTCGGCAAAGGTCATGGCCGGCAGGTTGCTGGCCTCCACCTTGAGCACCGCGAGGTCGGTTTTCGGGTCGTTTCCCAATACTTTCGCCGTGAGAGTGCGTCCGTCCTGGAGTGTTACTTCCACTTTGTCGGCATGGTCAATCACATGGTGGTTTGTTAGGACATAACCATCCGGCGTGATGATCACGCCGCTGGCGGCACCGTGTTCGCGCGGCATTTGCAGCCGACCGGCACTGCGGCCGCGCTGTTGGAAGAAGCGCTGGATGCCGTTCCCGCCGGACGGATCGAATGGTGCCATTTGCCCGCTGTCGCTGAAGTCGGCCGCAGACATGGCTTTGGTCGTGACGTCGATCTTCACCACCGAAGGTGTGATCTTTGGGAGTCGAGCGTGATGTTCGGCGCAGTCGCCGCGTGGTTGCCCTTGCCTTCCAGCGCGTGAACGGTGGCGAACGCGAGGCCGCCGGTCGCGATGGCGAGCAGGGAGAGATTCACAATGGTCTTGGTTTTCATAATGGTTTGTTCTGTTGGTTGGTTCGATGCAGAAGCCCGCGCCGGATGGTGGCGGACTGTGCTTACGGAGACATTCAAGCACCGCGCTGCCGGCTGCGGTATCGGTTGCGGTTCCTGCCCTGAATAGGCGATTTGCCTATGGCGTGGCGGGCTGATCAGGCGCGCGTTTCCACCCAGCGCACGGCCTCGCGGATCATTTCGGCACTGGTGACGAAGCCGATCTTCTCCTTGATGTGGTCACGGTGCACGGCCACGGTCTTCGGGCTGATAGAAAGTTGTGCGGCGATTTCCTTGGCGGTGCGGCCTTCGCCGAACAACCGGAAGACCTCGAATTCACGGTCGCTGAGGATTTCTAACGGAGAAACCGAGGATCCTCGCGGGCGGGCGGAGGCGAAGGCCCCCAGCACGCGTGCCGACATTGATGGACTCAGATAAATGCCGCCCGCAAGCACCGCGCGCACTGCGGCGATCACGGTGCTGCTGTCGCAGTCCTTCATCATGTAGCCCTTGGCACCGGCCTTGAGGGCGCGTTCGGCCCATAACGTTTCGTCGTGCATCGAGATGACGAGGATCTTGAGTGCGGGATGCTCACGTTCGACCGCCGCCACCGCCTCGGGGGCGCTGCAGGCGGTAGCGCACACCTGAAAATGCGCCTGGCTGGAAAGCAAGGTGCGGTAACCGTCGAGCACTACGGGATGATCATCCACAAGCACGATGCGAACCAGCGCCTGGCGGTTGGAGTCTGGGGAGTTCATGATTCACAGGGGGACTTCACAACGCATCAGGGTGCCACCCGCCGGCGCGGCGGTTAGAGCGAGGCTGCCGCCCAGCAACTGCGCGCGGTGGCGCATGACTTGCAAGCCCATGCCTGCGGCGGGCGGCAAGGTTTCCGGCATTCCATCGCCATCGTCTTCCACTTCCAATACCAACCGGTTGGCGTGGTGCCGCAGGCCGATGCGGATTTCACCCGGTGTCGCGTGTTTGAGCGCGTTGTTCACGGCTTCCTGCGCGATGCGGAACAACTGGGACGCCGTCTCGCCAAAACACGTTAGCCCTGAGGGTTCGCACTCGAAAACGACCCGTACCTTGCCACCTCCGTCGAGGGAGCCGGCCATTTCGGCAAGCGCGTTGACCAAGCCACCCTGCTCGATGCCCTGCGGCGCGAGCCCGTGCGAGAGTTGGCGGGTTTCCTTGATGGCGTCACGGATTTGGCGCGCCATTTCGGTGGCGCGCGCGGCCTCCTCCCGACCGCTTGCGGACAAGGATTCAGCCAGTGCGTCGGCTGCCAGCGCGGCAGCGGTAAGGCGCTGGCCGAGGCCGTCATGCAACTCGTGTCCAAGGCGGCGGCGTTCGCGTTCCCCGGCCTCAATCACTTGCTTTTCCATTTGCGTGCGTTGCTGTTGGTGGGCAGTGACACTGCATGCCATAGCGGTGAAGGCACGCGACAACTCGGCAACCTCATCGCCTCCCGTCATGGACGTGATCGGGGCTTGCCCGGCTGCGCCGAAGTTGCGAACCGCGTGCGCCAGATGGGCGATGCGCTTGGCAAAGCCGAAATACAGCACAGCCCAAAGCGCCGCGCACAAGGTCCCGGTGCCCAGTGCCGACCACTCCAGACTTCGCCACGCGGCGGCGCGTGCCTGTTGCATCGTCGCCGAGCGGTCATACACTAACAGCACCCACGAATCCGAGTTGACCACCGGATAGGCGGCGTAAAGCTGCGCGGCGTCCTCCGAACGCAGCACATTCGAGGTGGACGAGCGCCCGATCAGGTTTGCCGCTGCGCGCAGCAGGGTTTCTCTGGCTTCGTGACCGCTCAACTCGCCCGAGGAACCGGCGAGCACCCAGCCATTGGCATCCACAAAGGCTGCAAGAGCCAAATTGGGCGCTTCCGCGGATGCCCGGAGATCGGCCTGCAAGGCCGCGATACCCACCGCCGAGCGCAGTTGTTCGCCGAGCCGCGCGAGCCGCACGCCCGTCGCATCTGCCGCTGCCTGCAATTCCGCTTGTCCCCTTGCCAGGTCATTGGCCAGGTTCCAGCGGTAGTTGAGCCACGTCGTCGCCAATCCGAAGACCAGCACTAGCAGCGGTGCGGCGAAGCGCGCAGGCGGCGGAAAGGCCCATATCCGCCGCATCGGTGGGTGGGGTTCCTCATGGCTCATAGGACAAGTATGTACGCTTGTTGGGCCATGTGCGAGTGCGGAATGTGGTGATTGGGCCGCCCGGTTTTTGCTAGGAAAGGTGACGCGCCGGAAGATGCGCCAACCGCCGACACCGAGGGGCACGGATTGACGGAACAGGTTGGCTCAAGTAGCGTGCAGCACTTGGCCCCAGGTGATCGACGCGATGAACGCGAGCGGGATGGCGGGATTCGTGCCCGAGGATCTCATGCCATCTCTCACAATTAAGGCGACCATTTATCTAACAGAGTCAGAGTCAGGGCTTCAGCCGATCTTTCCATGTGTAACGCCACGGCCGGAACAAGCACGCTGAAGCGTGAACTCCTACAACCGCACAGGAATCGTGGCTTTATTTTTCAGCGGAGGATCTCACGCGCCAACTGCATTCGGGGTTTGCATCCGTTGCGTTGCCCCGCTTGACGACCTATGCGGATGATTACTCGCTGGTGTGGGACAAGCGGCAGACCAAGGCCAGGGCAGAATTGGCGGAATTGGTGCAACGGCTGACCCGAAAGCCGGCGGTTTGAACGCGGTCCTATGCCATTTCCAATTTAATGCACTTGCCGGGCTGTCCGGTGGCGCTAAGTTCCCGCAGTTGTTGCCGCATTCATGACCGCCCTTTCCATCACTCTCAATATCATCCTGTTGGTAGTCGTCGTGGTGACGGTGTTCAACATCATTATTTTCGTGCACGAACTCGGGCACTTTTGGGCGGCGAAATGGCGTGGCCTGCAGATACCAGTATATCAGCACCACCACCGCGGTGAACGGCGCGTTCGATTTGGGAGTCGTCGCGGGCACCTGGTCGATCATGCTGGAAAACGATAGCGCCAACCAAGCCAATCTCGTCGGCCCCAGCCTGAGTTATACGGTGATTGACGGCCAGACGATCCCAGCCATTGCCTATCAAGTGCGCAGCGGCACGGCGACCATCAGCGGCACGGTCAAGGATTCGGCCAACAACCCGGTGAGTGCTGCCAATGTCTATGCATACGCCACCATCAACAGCGTCCAATACAACGCCGGCGCACAGACCGACGGCAACGGCACCTACTCCTTCCCCGTGATCAACGGCACCTGGCACGTCGGTGTCAACGCCAACGACTATCCCAACCTGACCAACAATGCGAGTTACGGCGGCGTCACGTCCTCCACCCTGCTCGTGACCGGCGCTACCAGTGGCCAGAACGGCTACCGCTACCGGGCCA
>JAPLUJ010000617.1 GCA_026397695.1 Verrucomicrobiota bacterium
ACGGCACCACGATTTTGCGGGCCATGGAAGCCATGGCATCGGCCGTCGCCGCCAACACCGGCAGCGACCTCAAGGAGCTGCTGGCCAAAATCGGCTGGGACATTATGGGTTGCGACGGTGGTTCCACCGGGCCGTTGCTCGGCTCGTTTTTCATGGGCATGAGTGACGCTGTCGCCGACACGAGCGAGCTGGATTGCGCTGCCGTGGTCGCGATGTTTGAAGGCGGCATCCAAAAAGTGGCCAAGCAAAGCCGCGCCCAAGTCGGTGACAAGACGATGATGGACGCCTTCCTCCCCGCGCTCGATGCGATGCGCGCCGCCGCCCAGTCAGGCAGCGTCCGCACGGTGCTCGAACAGGCCGCGCAAGCCGCCGCCACCGGGGCCGAGGCGACCAAGGACTTCCGCGCCAAATTCGGTCGTGCCCGCAACCTCGGCGATCGCGTCATCGGTCACATTGATCCCGGCGCCGTTTCTGTCTCGCTCATCTTCAAAGGCTTCAGCGAGGCGCTTTGAAAACCTAACATAATCTCCGCAACTCATCACCCACCTAACACACCACACCAACATCATGGCTGAAAAAGACAACAACAAGGATGCCGCAGATTTCGGCATCGGCATCCCCGTCAAGAAAAACCCCTTCTTTCTCAAGGGACTCGAACATGCCGATTGGGGCATCAAGGACCGCATGAGCCGCATCTTCAACCCGCAGTCCGGCAACACCGTCATGCTGGCCTTCGACCACGGTTATCTCATGGGGCCGACCTCGGGCTTGGAACGCATGGACCTCACCATCACGCCCTTGATCGAATATGCCGATTGCATCATGTGCACGCGCGGCGCCCTGCGGGCTATCGTTCCGCCTACATCTAACAAGCCAATCTCGTTGCGCTTCTCCGCCGGCACGACCGTGCTCACCGAGCTCAACGACGAGTGCCTGCTAGATATCGAGGACGCCATCCGCGTCAATGCATCCGCCCTGGCGATCATGGTGGCCATCGGCAGCAAGTATGAAGCACTCACCGTCAAAAACCTCATCCGCACCGCTGACATGGGCGCGAAATACGGCATTCCGACACTCGGTGTGACGGCCGTGGGCAAAGAACTGGTGCGCGATACCCGCTTTCTCGCACTGGCCAGCCGCGTGTGTGCCGAAAACGGCGCCACGTTCGTGAAGACCTATTTCTGCGAGACGGGCTTCGAGCAAGTTGTCGCCGCCTGCCCGGTGCCCATCGTCATCGCCGGGGGCAAGAAATTGCCGGAAAACGAAGCATTGGAATTCGCCTGGCTGGCCATCCAGCAAGGCGCCGCCGGGGTGGACATGGGCCGCAATGTGTTCCAATCCGAGCACCCGGTCGCCATGATCCAGGCCGTCCGCGCCGTCGTTCACGACCAGCGCACGCCCAAGGAGGCCTTCGACCTCTACAACACGCTCAAAAAATAATCCACACCCCACCCAATCCCATGAACATGACCCGCCGCAAACACCTGCAACTGATGGCCGCTGCCGCTGGCACCGCCGCTCTCGGTGGCGCCATCACCCAAGCCAAGGAATCCACCACCATGAAACCGAAAAAAGTCACCCTCCCGAAATATACCAACGCCGACTTCTATAAGGACGGCAAGTTCCAGCCCGACGCCGCCAAAAAGGCATACCTCGCCATGATGGCAAGCCACGGCTACGACATCCACATCGAGAACGAAAAAAAATGGACCTCGCCATTCTGGGTCTCCGATTTCGGACTCGGCGACTTCGTCAACGTCGGCATGGGTGGCGTGTTCTGGGTGAATTTCCAGGAGACCAATTACTTCGCCCACGAGATTTTCCTGCTGCCGGGCCAGATGATCGTCGAACATTGGCACGTCGCAACCGATAAGGGCAAAGCCAAGATGGAAAGCTGGCACCCGCGCCACGGCAGCATCTATTGCATGGGCGAAACCGGCGGTGAAGTCCCGGCCGGAGTCGTCCTGCCCAAGAGCCAGGCGGAGTTCATCACCGTGAAAAAATGCACCGAAGTGACAGCCGGTGACATCCTCGCGCTCAATCGCGTCACCGCCAAACATTTCATGATGGGTGGCCCGTCCGGTGCCATCGTTGCCGAATACGCCAGCTTCCACGACGGCGATGGTTTGCGCTTCACCAATCCAGGCGTGAAACTCTAACCACCACACCGCACCCCCATCCCCGCACGCAAATGGAATTCCATCACATCGGCATCCCCACCACGCAGCCGCAGCCGAACGAGATCTATCTGGAAAGCATCAAGCTCTTCATCACCGACGCCTCGCAAAGTCCGCATCACATCGAGTGGATTCGCGCCGAAGCCGGCTGTCCGTTCCCGGAGGTGCTCAAAACCACCGCCCACGTCGCCTACACCGTGGAGAATCTGGAAGACGCGATCCAAGGCCGGAATGTGATCTGGCCGCCGTTTGAACCGCTGCCCGGTATCCGCGTCGCCTTCATCCTCGACGACGGCGCACCCGTCGAATACCTTGAGTTCGCAAAATAACCAACCCCACAGAAAATATATCATCATGATCATGAAAAAATTCATCAACGATCCCAAGGACCTGACCAAGGAACTGCTAGAGGGCTTCGCCATCGCCCATAGTGACATCGTCACCGTGAAGTCCGAAAAAATCGTCTGCCGCACCCAACCCAAACAGTTAGGCAAGGTCGCGCTCGTCACGCTCGGTGGCGCGGGCCATGAACCAGCACTCAGCGGCTTCGTCGGCCAAGGGGCGCTGGACTTCAGCGTCGTGGGCGACATCTTCGCCGCGCCGGGACCACCGAAAGTGCTGGAAGCACTGCGCATGGCCAAGCGTGACGCGGGCATTCTGTTCATCGTGCTCAACCACGCCGGTGATGTCCTGAGCGCCGACATGGCCGCCGACATGGCCGACAAGGAGGGCATCAAATACAAGAAGATCCTGACCCACGAGGACATCGCGCCCGGTGCCGACGCTCCGGCCGAGGACAAGCGCGGCCTGGTTGGTTGTTGCCCGCTTTACAAGATCGCCGGTGCCGCTGCGGAAGCAGGCAAGAGCCTTGATGAGGTATATGCCATTGCCAATCGTTTCAACGACAACATGGCCACGCTTGCCGTGGCGATGCGCACCGCCACCCATCCGGCCAGCGGCCAGTCGATCTTCGAACTCGCCGATGACGAAATGGAAATCGGCATGGGCCAGCACGGCGAAGCCGGCACCGGCCCGAGCAAAATCCTCACCGCCGACCAAACCGCGGAGATGATGTGTTCGCGTCTCGTCGCCGCCGTGAAGGCCAAGGCGGGGGACCGCCTGCTGCTCGTCATCAACGGTGCCGGTGCCACCACCCTCATGGAAATGTATATCATCCTGCGCGGCTGCAAAAAGTATCTCGATACCCAGGGCATCCACATCGCCGCCACCCATTGCGGCGAATGGCTCACCGTCCAGGAAATGGCCGGTTTCCAGATGTTCGTCGCCAAAATGGATGACGAACTGTTGGAGTGTTATAACGCCCCGTGCCGCACGCCGGCGATGACGGTCCAGTAAGCAGGTCTATCGGTATCACAACCCGAGCTCGCGCTCCAGCACCCGGATGAAATCCGCTTCGTTCGACGGCAAGCCGTGGAGGACGCGTTTGCCGGTGATGAGCAGTTGGGGCAGCTTCCGGGTGCCGTCGGAAAACGCCACCCAATCGAGGATGTTGGCCTGGATGAGTTCATCAATCCATGGATCGTGAATGGCGGCGTCCAACTCCGCCTGCGGAATCAACGCCAGTGCTTGGCGGCGGGCCGCAGGCGGGGAGACACCTTCTAACATGGAAGCGTGAAAGCCGGCAAACACCGCCGGTTTGGCACGCCACACGGCGAGGGCGAGCCTGGCAATTTCGCAACTGCCCGGGTGTTCGATGTCCCCGGCATCGAGCGCGTGATTGCAGGCGCGCTCCAAGGGCACCGGCAGGACCACCACACAGATATCCGCCGGGTGCCTCGCCAGCAAGGTGTCGAGATACCCGCGCATCGTCTGGCAGGCGTCGCACGAATAATCGAAATACTCGACCATCACGCGTTGCGCGTCCGTCGGGCCCAGATGCGGCAGGACGGATAGATCATAGGTTTTCCGGCCGCCATCGAACTCCACCTTGCGGCCGGATCCGCGGGCATGGATCGCGGTGGCGCGTGATGCCGGCGCAGCGTGCATTTCATCGATGCGGTGCGTCACCGGCAACGGCCCCAGCACCTGCAACATGCTGATGCCAACGACTGCCGCCGCAGCGGATAGACCTATGGTCTTCAACGCCGCTGGCGCGTGCCCCTGCATGGCGAGAGTTCCACAGCCTAACAAGACAATGCTGATGCCGTGCGCGGTCATGCACCACGGGCAAAACCGTCCGATCAGCACCGCCTGCACGAAAACGAACCAGGCCGCCGCGCCGGCAAGCAAACCCAGACACGCACTGAACAAGCGCCAGCCGCGGGCGGTCAGGGCAACCATCAAAGCCAGATAGACCACGCAGCCGAACCCGGTGACCGGCAGCCCTAACACCTGCGACCAGCGCGAGTTGAGCAGTTCCTCGCAGGAACTGCCGCCGCCACAACCGGCCAGACCGCCACCGGTCACATGCCGGATAAGCAGCAGCCCGTTGATCGCCAAACCACCTAGCGCCAATGCCAGGATCAGCAGGTTCAGAGTGAAGGGGATTCTGTCTTGGCGGTTCATGCTGCATGGATAAACCTATCAATTTGAAAAGGAAACATATCTTTTTTCAGGATAGGGCTGGATGTTGGCTCTCGGATCGATTATCACACAGGCCATGATCCTACCGATACGGTTCGGATATCCCGGCTTGATTCTCAGGGTTTGTGCCATGATGTGGCTGCTCGCGGCTGCGCGGGCGGTCGGCGCTATCGGGTGGGACGAACGCTTGGCGGAGGTTTTTTCCGGACGCTGGAAGGAAATCCAAAGCGAGCAGGCCGAACTGACTCCCCGGTTAGATGTCTTGCCGGTAATTCCGATAGACGACCAAGGCGGCACGGGGGGCTACGCCAGCATTCACCCGCATGCGACACCCGCGCGCAATGCCCGTTATGCCGTCGAAGTTTATTGGCCGGCAAGCGCACCGGTGGACATGGTGGCGCTGGTGCCGGCGCGACGTTATGACGCGAGGGGCTTGGACGCGCAATATGGCATGCCGGATGCCTTCACGGTGGAGTTGATCGATGCCGACGGCAAGGTGCTGGCATGTATTGCCCGGGAACGGGACACCCACACGCATCCGGTGCGCAAGGGGCATCCTTTCGTCTATCAGGTGTCACCGGCGGTCGCCGCGTCGGGATTGAGGATTACCGCCGGATTGTTGCTCGCAGACTCCGAAGGTGAGGAGAATTTCATGCATGCCTGGGCCGAGGCGTTGGTATTCGAAGGCGTGCGCAACATCGCCTTGGGGGGGAAGGTGCGTAGCCTGGGTGGCGCGGAGCCTGCGGCACCATGGCACTGGAATCCGGCATTTCTCGTCGATGGCCAGACGCCGCTGGGATTGCCGGAGATACCTGCGGAAGCACACGCCAATATCGGTTGGATCTCCGAAGGCCGCGCCAAAGCGAGCGACGCCGCATCGTTGACGGTGGACCTCGGCGCGAACGTTTTGGTGGATGCCGTGCGCTTGATTCCGGCCAAAAGACCAACGTCGGATCTGCCTAGCGGATTCGGCTTTCCCCGCAAATTGGCGATCTCGATTGCCGCAACGAATCAACCCGGAGAGCAGGGCCAGTGGTCGGTTCTAGCAGAACGTGAGATGCGCAATCCCGGGCATAATCCGCTGTTGGTGTCTTTTGATGCCAGCCGCGGGCGTTATGTCAGGATCGATGCCACCGAGCTATGGAAAGTCTTCGATAACTATCCCGCGTTCTTTGCTTTGAGCGAAGTGGAAGTGCTGGCCGGGGACGAAAATCTGGCGCTCGGGAAAGTGGTCCGTTCGCCGGACGGGATGCTCAACATCATTGCCTCGGGGGGCCGCATCTGGAGCAGTGCCGGCCTCAGCGATGGATTCGGGCCGGACGGCCGCCTGGTTTCGACGCGCGAGTGGATCACCCAACTGGACCGGCGGCTACAGCTTGAAACCCGTTTGGATGCATTGCGCGGCGAGTCCTCCCGGTTAGTGGCGGGTTGGCGGCGCGTCAGACTAACAGGATTCACGGTGCTGGGATTGGTGGGTGCCTTCTTGATCATCGCATTGCCGATTCGCTACCGCATTCATGCGAATCGCGAGTTGATCAAGGTGCGGGAACGCATTGCCGGGGATCTGCACGACGAGGTGGGAAGCAACCTTGGAAGCATTCAAATGTTCGCCGATCTGGCAGAAGGACGATCCGGCCCATCGGACGACCTGAAACGCATCCACAGAATCGCCGCGGAAACGGTGAGCGCTGTGCGCGACATCGTCTGGTTGCTCCGCACGCAGGGCGATCACCGCATCGGCACGGTCGAACACTTGCGCGAGACCAGTTCGATCATGCTCGAAATTCTGGAGTGGAAATTCACCGCCAACGAAGCGGCCTGGCAAATCGAGCTTCCCGAAGAAGATACCCGCCACTTGTTCCTGTTTTTCCGGGAGGCCCTGCATAACATCCTGCGTCATGCCAAGGCGTCAAAGGTGGAGGTCCGGATCGAATCCACGGGCGGTAATTTCCAACTCGCGATTCAGGACGATGGCGTCGGCATTGACCCTGATCG
>JAPLUJ010000605.1 GCA_026397695.1 Verrucomicrobiota bacterium
AACCAACGAACACAAGAACGTGAAGAGCAATGCGGATTTCATGGGTGACGGGAAATTGCGTGGTGAGTGTAGATAGGGCGAAAGCCAGGGTGTGGAGCGTGATGAGCGGGCCTGCTCACTTCGCTTGTGCGCGTTTGATGGCTGCTGCCGCCTCTTTCTTTTCCATGATCCAGAGGAACGGCAGGTAGGGTGGGTTGGTTTCGTTAATGTGGTACCCCGGCGTTAAGCGAGTAGCGCACACAAGGTGGTCGTTGGTTTGATTCAGGATGACGGGCATGACCATGTTGGAGAGCGCCATGTCCGCAACGTCGATCCACTCGTATTGACTGTATTTCGGGGATACCTGTTTCCATCCGGGATTACTAGCGACTTGAAACCGCGCGCGGTAGGTGCCTGGAATTTTCCTGCGAACCGGGAGATAGGACGAGGGGCCACCGCCGATTTGATATTTCAAACGTCCTGGCACGAAATAAAACCTGTCGAACTGACTCAAGTTCGAGCCGAGATGACATGTGTCCCCGTCATCAAGCTTGAACTGATAGTATGCATGTTCTGTCCGGAATGCATGGACAGGACTCTGGCGGTACCCATTCCTCTTCTCGTCGGCGGTGGGTTGGGGGCGTCTTCCCAGTGCTCCACAGCCGGATTATAATAGGCGAAATTTTCCCGTGAGGAGGCCACCAGCAGTCGGCCGCCGTCGTTGCGCAGGAATGTAATCTTCCGGTCTTCGCGGTCAAACGGGGATTCTTCCGGCCGCCTGCCGTATTGCGCCAGGAGTTTTGGCTGACATCCCGGAGTCAATTGCCAAAGGTTTGGGGCCAGCTTATCGCCCTGATTATCGATCACATAGAAGGACTTGCCGATTCCCACCACGGCAGGGAGGTCATAACCTTCCCAAAAAAGACTGTCCTTAATGTAATCTTTCATTGGGCGTTTATGGATTTCACCCGTTTCCCGGTTGATTGACACCAGAGCAAACACATCGGCCAGTGAATGTTTCCTGAGATCGTCTGTGTTTTTCCAGAAGATTTGAACCAAAATATGGGTGTCGTTGGCAAACAGTCCGAAGTTGGGTCGACCGAATTCCATGACTTTCATGGTTTCCGGCGGTGCCTGCGGCCAGAGACCCGGAATGGTGGCAAGGTTGATCTTGTGGAGGGCGCGCCCGTCGCGACAGTCGATGGCGACCAACCATGGCTGCCGGACAATGAATTTTGGTGTTGTATATACCCCGACTGGCTCACCGTGGGACATTTCGGGAATCCTCGGCTCCTGTAATTTGAAATCCCAGTCCTGATAGGGCTGCAGTACCAGCCAAAGAATGTGGCGATTCGTCGGATCAATCAGGGAGTGCGTGATCATGGCGGGTTTGTCCGTGGCACCATTGCGGACGTCCGCCAGCAGTTTGGCGTCCACGGTCCCCTCATCGTCGAAGATCGGGAATTGTCCCTTGGAACCGAAACTTTTCGGTTTGCCCTTGGGATGCATTTTGGCGATCTTGGGTTCCCATTCGGCGACAAGCGCAACTCCGTATAACTGATCCAGCAGGCGGATGCCTGACAAAAGATTATCCAAGGAATCCGCCAGCCCCTGGGAAGTGGGTTGGTTCATTCGCTGCTCGATATCTGCTTGGGCAACCCGCAATATTTGTTTTTTTTCGTTTTCGTCCGTCATAATTTCGGTCCAGCGCTTTCGGAATATCCGATAGCTTGGGTGACGGACGAGCAGGTCCGGAGCCAGCTCGGGAGAATGGAGCAACGCCGGAATGAAGGATTCACCGTGTGGCGGAATGAAAAAACCGCCTTTCCATTCCCTGCCACTGTCAATCATCGGAACCCACTGTGACAGGACTTCCAGCGGCACCCACTCCTGGTAAGGTTTTCCTTGGTGGGAAGACATTTGGATTTTGATCTCTAGCAATTTGCGGGCGGCCTGGGTCCGTTGTTCCCCGTGGGAGCGGAGGAAGGCGATTTCAGCCTTGCGCAGGTTCCTGTAGGGCAGGTCCTCGGCGGTCATGGCTTTCTCCAGGAAATCGCATGTGATGCCAATTCGGTCTGGCCCGCCCCATGCGCCAAACGGCGTTTCGAAGAGTTGCTTGTAAGGGTCGTCGTATCGGTCCAAACGGCCGGGTTGACGGGTGACCCATTCCGCCAGGACCGGTCCAAGTGTTGGAACCGCCCGGTAGTGCAGGGGAGTGAATTTTCCACCTATCGGCATGGAGACAAACCCTTCAGCGTCTGGAGGCTCGATATGCGTCATCATGCGCTTGAGGTGTTGCTCAAGCTCCTTGTCGTATGTCTTGAGATTCTCGAGTTGGCCGGAATCCATTCGTTGCGGCTGAAGAAAGGTGCGATAGGTTATGAGATCCTCCAGATTTCTCCAAAAGTTGGAATACTTATAAAAGGCATAGGTTGGAGCCCCCAGCGTTGCTTTCGTGAGGGCCTGCGTCGCCGGGTCCTGGAGGCATTTCTCGACGCGGTCCAAGGCTTCCGCGTTGAGCCTCAGGAGTTCCAAATGCTCCTCCAGACATTGGGCCGCGAGATCAGCAACGGCCGGAGACAGGGGAAATCCGTTAAGCTCCGGATAGACATGAAACATCACCGACGGATTATTGAAGTGACGTAATGCCATGCGGACGTACATCCTCAATAGCTCCGCCTTCACGGGATCGGCACCCAGATACAAAGCCGCGTCGACTAACGGCAAGGTGCCATGTGATCGATCATAGCAGAAGAGCCACTCGACTTCCCGGAGCAGACGGTCGGCTTCCGCAGAGGCTCGCTCCGCCGGGGCCGCCACGGTGGCAGCTTGAGAGGCGGGACTGTCACCCGTGATGGCGGCAACCATTTGTTTCCAAGCATTCCTGACCAGCGCTTGAACGTCCCCGGCATTCCCCGCGGCTTTCACATCGTGGGTTCCGGCACCCTTGCCAAGCGAGCGCACCCGCAGCGCCAATTCCACTTGCCCGCCAGCAAGCGGTTTCAATCCGCCCTCGACCGTCCACGCCGCGCCCCACAAGCCGCCGGATTGTTGGAAGGTCTTTTCCTCCGCCAGCGGCTGCATCTGCTGGCGGGTCAGCGCGATCATGCCGGGGGTGCTGTCGATCTCCTGCAACAACCCGGCATGCAGGAGTCCCTTAAGGGAGGCTGATGAGAGATCTTTGTCCACTGTGATCGGCAAGAGCGTGACTGCTGTTAGAACGCCGCCCGCGAGGTGGCTCTCGAGTTTCCTGCGGACATCCGCCAGATAGTTGTCGCAGAACTCATCCGGCTTGAATTCCTTGATATCAAGGTGCAGTCGGTCGATGAGCAAGCCGGTCCTGACGTCCACCGCCTCGAGCCGCAAGAGAGTGAGTTTATCCGATTTCAATTGCGAGACGATGAGCAGGATATCGGCCGACAGGCGATCTCCGAGGCTGCCCAGATTCTGGGCGCGCTCCTCCCATGGCTTGGGAAGATCGCGTTCCCGCAGGAGGGTATCGATCTGTTCACGTTCGACCACGATCCAACCGGCAGTGGTGGAGGCTTTGGCGGCAATCGCGGCAGCGGGGCCACCGGCATCAGGGGAGGAAATGACCGCCAGCACTCGTTTGCCTTTGACCTCGGCCCGTGGCTTGGGCGGAACGGTGCGGGGTTCGAAAACCCTCGCGGCGTCTGACAATCCTTCGCCTTCATCGCGTAAAGACCGCCCGCCCCATCGTGGCAATTTCACGTCACCGAATTGCTTGCGCACCATCGTCAGGACCTGCTCGTTGCCTCCGGTCTCGGCCAGCACGATGAGGTCAGCCTTGTACGCTAGGCTTGCTTTGTTAGCCGCCGGGAGCAAGCGGGCGACAAGTTCGGCGTCCCCCGCCCATGCCGCCGCCGTCAAGGCATCGAATGGTCTTACGAAGGGCGATGGCACACGGGGAGTGGTATCCACCATTGTGAGTCCACGGCGTTCCAGTGCCGCCACCACACCCCGCATCGGTGGTTCAGCCATAATGGCGTCAATCAACGGTCTACAAGCATCGATTATTTTGGAGGTGTTTACACTTGGATTCGCGTCTTTAGATGTGGTCCAATTCTTAGCGGTCCCTACCCTACAACCGCGCTCAATCAGGAACTCCGCCATTTCGGGATGATTGTATGTGACGGCGTCACCCACGGCAGAGGAATAATGTCCGTTCAAATTCAGATTGTAAGCGACGCTGCTACCCACGGCAGAGGGATAGAGTCCGTCCAGATCCAGTTGGGGTGCCTTTTCCAACAATAACTTGAGGATCTTGAGCGAACCGGAGCAGATTGCGGCCACGGCGGGATGGGATCTTGAGGAGGCCACCAGTCTGCGCAAAGGCACGTAGGTCAAGGAGTCCTTGAGTTTACCCTGCAGCACGCTTTCCGATAATGGCTCGACTGGGACTTTCGCCCCGGCGTCCAGCAGCATTTTCGTGATTGCCACATCACCCGAGGTGGCGGCTGCCCACAGCGGGGTAAGCGCCTGGCCATCGACATCCGGCTTGGCTCCGGCCTTCAGGAAAGCCGCCACCCGCTCGACATTGAGATTCGCACTCACATAGAACAATGGTGTTAGACCATCGTGGTCCACGGTGTTGAGGTCCGCGCCCGCTTCCAGTTCGCGCCTAACCATTTCCCAGTCGCCGCAACGCACCGCAAGATGCAAGGCACCCGGCGAGCCGCTGCCGACGTCCGCAGCGGTGGTGCCGGGCAGCACCCCGATGCCGTCATACCAAGTGCGCCCTTCGTTGGAATCCCCGGCCTGGTCATCGACATCGACGACCAGCGTGCCCTTGGCGTCGGTCCGTGCATTGCCTAACGGAGCACGGAACAAGCGCCGGTCGCCGTCGCGGTCTAACAATCCGCCTTGCGCGGGACGCAACGGTGTGTCGATCTGGCGGATGGCGCCGTCGCCGCCGGCGCGGCGGCCGATGGTGCCGGGCAGGCCCGCGTTGTCGCGGTGGCCGTAGCCCATCATCTTCGCCTTGCCGCAACCCATGCGGATGTCCCATTGGGTGTCGCCCGACGGGACCGCATCGTCAGATGAAAATCCCGCCACCCAGAAGAACCCGAAAACCTGATAGTCCGTCTTCGGTTTCAAGCCGCTGACGATAGTGCGCAGCATGGGGCAATCGCTGCCGCGTTGCCCGGCGGCGGCGAGCACCCCGCGTTGGTCCCCTGCCCCGCTGCCGACGCCTTCGCGCCAGTGCCAATGATTGTTAGGTTCCGCCTCCGTCGTGCCGCGGGTGATCTCGGTTGGTGAGTCGCCCGGTGTTTTGATCACCACCTTCAATGCGGTGCCATCGGCCAAGGTGGTGTTCTCCACAGTGGCCGGGAAATAAATCAACCCGTCAGCGGCGGCAAGCCGCGCGACTGAAAGCAGAACCAAAGATAGCAGGAATTGAAATAAACAGGCGGCTTTCATGATTTTGGCAGCTTTCATGACGATGTGATGGTGGAACCGGTGGTTATACCAAGCGGCGTCCGCACTCCAGCGGAAACTCCCGTTCCTATCAAGCGGAATGGCCAGCAGGGACGGCGAAACGTCGGAATTCCTGTCGATATTCCTTACTGTGTCATTTGAAAATCGCGACAATTCTCTGTGACGGCCGTCACCAGGATTGTCGCGGAAGATGCGGCCGCATCAATAATCGGTGAGTTACGGGGTATTCCTCACCGCTCTGCAAGAGAGCAGGTGTGCGCCCATATTGCCGTTGGCCACCGGTGCTTCACCTCTGAATGTGAGGCCGAATCCCGGGTGCCGCATTTGCCGCAAATTTGCCGCCGAATTCGCTTGCATGGGAGACGCCGTAATGTCTGACTGCATGTCTGTAAAGTGCCGGTCAGATCGGTGGCGGACCATTGCCGCCCATCCGGACGGTCATTGCAGGCCCTTGCCACATGGCATTATCTCCCGTGCAATCCACAAGAAATAGACCTTTCATGCATTCACCTATCAGAACCTGCGCCCTGCTGGCCGCCTCCATTTTCCTAAGTCATTTCGTCGCATCCGGTGCTGACGGCGACAAGGCCCCCGTTCGGGCACTGCTGCCTGTGACGATCACCCCATGGAAAAACGTGACCAAGCGTCTCGATTCCGCGGAAATCGTCATCTTGTGCCTCGTCGGGTCGTATGATCCGGAGAAGCCATCAGAATTCGGTCCCGGGGACAGCACGCCGGCGCAGATGTTGGCTGGCTATCTGACGGGCGTTAGAAACCTCGGGCTGCTCCAGGGTGACCAGGCCGCCGCCGGCGTGGATTATGCGTCGAAGGTGAAAATCCTCATCGTGGAAGGGGGAGACGAGAACAGACATGCACCCACTCGCGAAAAGGCGGCCCAGTTGCACAAATATTTTAAGATTCCTGATTACGATAAAACCACCCCGGTCATTTATGTCGTTCACAAGAACAAGCTCGTCGAATCATACACCTATCATAAAAGCCCGGGAAGAAGTGGCAACTTGCTACGGGATGAGGTTGTGAATCTGCTCAGTCCAAAGGATAAATTCATTTCCCCGTAACCTCAAAATGGTGCCGACAATAACCCGTGCAATCATGCATGATACATCCATTGCCGCAGTTGTTCTAACATGCACTTTAGGCATGTTGGTGGCGGCTAGCGGGGACGTGCCGCCGGATGCGCGTGTTGACATCACGCGCGGCCGTCTGCCGGATAGTCCAGCCACGGATGTGCGGGCCTGCGTCAAGGTGCTCGGCGGGCAGAACCTCAAGGTCGCCTGGCATTTCGGCCCCGCTGCTGCAAAGGATGGCAAGCCGGTGGCGATCCACATCCACCGGGTAACCGGCGCGCGCCGGATCCCGTTGGCGGAGATGAAACTTGAAGCGCCCGCCGGGGAAGTGAACTGGGCATGGGATGTCCCGGTGGTGAAGGGACCGGCACGCTACGAGGCGACCCTCGATCTGCCGGTGCCGGTGGTGTTGGTGATAGAAGCGACCGACCGCGAGAGCCACGAAGCCGCGCTGAAAGCGCTGGCCGGCGCGAAAATAACCAGCACCGGCGCGAAGGACGCCGAAGTGGCGGCACTGCGCCAACTGGGCCTGAAACCCGCCGCAAGCAGGGCCGCCAGCGGATCTAACGAGGTTGTCATTCTCATCGAATCCAACGGTGAGAACGGGGGCGTGGGGTGGCGCCGTGAGGTCCGTTTTTCCGGGGATGCTTCCGGCGAGGTCGTCTGGGCGTCCGGCCCGGGTCCCAACGATTGGCGGGCACGGATGCCCCGTGCCTGGATTTCGCCCGCGGTTCTTGAAACAACGGAAGGCCGGATCCGGCTGGTCGAATGTTTGCTCAACCCTCCTCGTTTGCCGTAATATATATATCGGCAATCCTCAACCATATATGCTAACAAAAATCAATCACCCTGACACACCATGAAACCATCATATCTTGTTCTCTGCCTGACCCTGCTCCTGCCCTGGTCCGCCGCGATGGCGGAGGATGCCGCTCCGCTGTCGGTAGCGGTGCTGGACTTCCGGGATGCCGAACCCGCCATGGAAGGCGTGGGGGCCTCGGTGGCTGCGCTCCTGCAAGTCAAGTTGACAACCGTGTCATCCGCCATGCTGGTGGAACGTGCCGAGTTGAACGAGATCCTGGCGGAACACGAGTTGACTCTATCCGATGCGGTTGCTCCCGGGCAGGCGGCCAAAGTAGGCCAACTCACCGGCGCGGAGGCCCTCATAACCGGGCGCGTGTTCAACGTCCAGAACCGGACGCATCTGGTAGCCAAGGTGATATCGACCTCCAGCGGACGGATTTTCGGTGCCACCACCGATTTGGAAAAGGGCGGCAAGCTGGATGGTGCGGTCGAGGCTCTCGCGGTGAAGGTGGCGGGATTGCTCAAGGACAAAGTGGCGGATTTGCGCGGTGCGAAACCGCTAGATGAACGCCAGATCGAGGCCCTCAAGGAAAAGATGAAAGGCCAGACCGCCCCCAAAGCATATATATCGGTCAAGGAAACGATCATTCAAGCATTCGGACCGGATCCGGCGGCCCAGACCGAACTGCGGCGCACCCTGCATGCCGCCGGATGGACCGTGGTGGAAAACGAGGACGAGGCCGCTGTGCGCATTCAAGGCGAGGCGTTTGCGGAAATCGGAATCCGCCGCGGCAACCTGTGGTTCACCCGCGCCCGTTTGGAATTCACCGTGAAAGACCAGGCCGGCAAGATCCTCGCCACGGATCGGGTCCTTGCCGGCAATGTCGATCTCTCGCAACTCATCTCCAGCAAGGGCGCGCTGCAGAAAACCGGTTTGCTGGCCTCGACCATCGCAGCCGACGCCTGGCTCGCCAGCCTCAAGGGGAAAAACTAACCGCTACTCCTGTTAGGCATGCGCGTCAAGTGAAGAGGCAGGCATGCAGCGCGGCGGTGTATTGGTGGCGGGTGAGTTCATAGCCGCCGAACTGGCGGAGGTGCGGGGTCATCCACTGGGTGTCGAGCAAACGGAAATGGCGGACTCGCAGGCGCTCGACCAAACCGACCAGCGCGATTTTCGAGGCGTCGGACTTGCGCGAAAACATGCTTTCACCGAAAAACACCCCCGGCAACGCGACCCCGTAAAGCCCGCCTTGCAGACCCTCGTCGTCCCAACATTCCACCGAGTGCGCATACCCGGCCGCGTGCAACGCGCAGTAACTTTCTAGTG
>JAPLUJ010000699.1 GCA_026397695.1 Verrucomicrobiota bacterium
ATTCCCGGTAGCCTTTTTTTTCCAGATCCGTGCGCCATATCTGATAGGCGTTGGCGGAAACGTCCACTCCATGTTTGAGCTGGCCCCAGAAATATTCGGCGTCGCCGCGCTTGTAGCCGCGGTAGCGCCCGGTCACCTCACCGCTGGGATTGAGCAGGATGACCGAGGGATAGCCAAGGACCTTGTAGGTCGTTTTCATGCGGGCGACATAGTTCTTTATTTCCACCAAGCGGGATTCCTTTTCTCCGAGCGAAAGATCCGGGTCGTTCTCGCGCACTTGTGCATCGACGCGCAGGCGGATGAGTTTTTCCGACGCCCATTTTTCGAAATCCGGGGTGGAGAAGAGTTCCTGGGCGAGCGCCTTGCACATCGGGCTGCGGGCGGAATCGGTGAACCAGATGAGCAGGGGTTTGCCTTCGCGGGCGGCGCGTTGTTTGGCGAAGGTTTCACTTTCCTCCCAGGGACCGCGCTTGGGGGCGGCGAGCAGCGTCGAAAGCTCCGGCAACTTGGCCTCCGGGTTGTCTGGATCGGTGAAAAAGATCTCATCTTCGGGCGTCAGGTGCAGTGCAGCGGGCGGATTGGCCGCAGTGCCGCCGGCAACGACGGGAGTGCCGGGGTCCGCACCTTTCGCCCTGAGTTGGGGCGGGATGCCCGTGCCACCGAAACTGCTGGTTGTCTCGGCGGGTTTGCTTTTATCACCCATGCCGGGTTTCACGCAAGAGGCCAGCGCGCAGGCTGCTAACAAAAACCATGGTGGGAAACGCCTCATGGGGAAATCCGCATGCTACTCTTTCAATCGGACAGGTGTGCCGCAATGGGTGCAGCGAAACCAGCGGAACAGGAGAATGTGCACGCACAGCGGAAGGATGTAACCGAGTCCCGGGATACGGTGCGCCCGCGTGTTTTTCAAATGTGGCCGGTGCACAAAGAGTTGTTGGCCACAGATCCGGCATCTTCCGCCAAGACCGAAAAACAGGTAGAAGATGCCCACCACCGGCAGGATCACTGGCAAAGCGAGCAACCCCTTCGGCACCCATGAGAAGTGTTCCGGTGCTTGGACCGATGCGAGCAGCAGTGCTGCGGCAATCATGGATGCCGGCATCATGATCATCAGCAACAAGGTTACAAACGCTCCCAGGATGATGGCGAGTGTATTGTTGTGGAGCACCCCGCGGATATACCAACGCGATTGAGGATCGCGCCCTTCGTTAGTGGACGGGCGGGGCGTGCGGATCAAGGCCACGCGATCCGACGGCGGTGGCGGGCGGTCATTCACTTCATGGACCACGGGTGCGGCCAATTGATCGCTGGAACGCATCCTGGAGGTGTCGATTTCAAGGCGTGGGTTGCCGCTGTCCGCAAGCAGCACGTAGCTGTTAGAGACAGTCGCCGGTTTGGACGGCGGGTGCTTGGGCAAACGTTGCTCGACTCTCACATCCAGGTCCCCGGAGTAACAGTTGAGCAAAATGGCGGCAGGGATGTCCGCGACTCCTAACTGGTGAGTGAGCAGCACGCGGGCTGGCAGGGGAATGGCCAGCGGCGCGTTGGCGAGCATCGCAATCACCTGCGGGCTCTGCTCATAATTGACCGGCATCGCTGCGGGTTCCGCCGGCTCCGCCGGAATTCCCACGATGTCGCGTGCTGCGGCAATCCATTTTCCAATGGTCGACTCACCGGGAGTACGCTTGGTGATCTTGAGCATCGAGTTCGCCCGTGCGAGTTCGTGTGCCAGTTCGGGCGCGCCGGTTTTGGCAAGTGCCTCCGCATCATGGAAACCCGCGGCTTCGAGCAACTCGAGCGACGTTTTTCCGATTCCTGGAATGCTGATGAGATCCACCATGATTCGGGCTGCACTGGGAATTCTAGGGATCGCATGGGCGTTGGCAAGCCGTCATGCCAGGGCCGCGAGCATTTCTCCGAGTTGCGCGAGCTTCAGCTGCCAATCCGTGAGGCGGGCGGTCTCCTGTGCCACGACTTCAGGCGGCGCACGATCCACAAAGCTGGCATTGGCGAGTTTGCCTTGACATTTTTGCACCTCGATTTTGATTTTCTCGATTTCTTTTGTTAGGCGCGCGTGTTCGGTCGCCATGTCGATGAGTCCTGCCATCGGCAGATATACTTCGCCGACCGGGGTGATTGCGGCGGGGGTTCCTTTCGGGGCATCATAGGCCGGGTCCAGCATGATCTCCGCGGCACCGGCGAGCAGGCCGAGCACCTGGGTTTGGGTGGCGAGCCAATCGACAGCACCTTTGACCACAAAGCGGACGTCCTTGCGGGAGCCGACGTGGTATTCGGCCTTCAGGTTGCGCAGGCGGCTTGCGGTTTCGTAGATGGCGGCGGCGCGGGTTTGTGCGGCGGCGGCATCCATGGCCACCAACGGCGTGGCGGGCAGTGGCTTGAGCATCAGGAATTCCCCGTCCTTCACATATCCCATGCGGGCGGAAAGTTCCTCGGTGATATGCGGCATATAAGGACTCATGAGCTGCAGGTAACGACTCATCACCCGATCAAAGGTGCCGAGGGTGGCGGCGCGGGCCAGCGGCGTGGCGTTTTCGCGCAAATCGAGTTTCACTGCCTCCAGAAACTTGTCGCAGAATTCGTTCCACAGGAATTCATACAAGTGCTGCGCAATCTCACCAAAACGGTATTCGGCATAACTCGCGTGCAGATCCGACGCCAGAACATCAAGTTTGGCCATGATATCAATGTGATAGGGAGGCAAGTCGCGCGTCACTTGCCACTCGTCACTAACACCCTCCCCCGCCATCTGGCGGAAGCGGCAGGCATTGTAGAGTTTATTGGCAAAGTTCCGCCCCTCTTCCACCGCCACTTCGTCAAACCGCAGGTCGCTGCCCACGGGCGCAATACGCAACAGTCCGAAGCGCAGGCCGTCGGCCCCGTATTTGTCCATCAGGTCGATAGGATCGGGCGAGTTGCCTAGGGATTTGCTCATCTTGCGTCCCTGAAGGTCGCGGATGATAGAGGTGAAAAAGACGTTCTTGAATGGTGGCCCGCCGGCCACCCGGAAACCCGCCATGATCATGCGGGCAACCCAGAAGAAGATGATATCCGGACCGGTCACGAGATCGGTCGTCGGATAGAATTTCCTCAAGGTGGCGCTGTCCTCCCCCAGATCGCTCATGGTGGCAAACGGCCACAGCCACGACGAGAACCAGGTGTCCATCACGTCCTCGTCGCGCACCCAGTTGTGTGCGTCGGCGGGCGCATGCAGGCCGACGTGGATATCGCCTTTGGCAAAATCCGCCATATCTAACGATTCGGCGTTCTTGAGCGCGGCGAGTTTATCCTGATGATACCATACCGGGATTTGGTGGCCCCACCAGAGTTGGCGGCTGATGCACCAGTCCTGGAGGTTGGCCATCCAGTGGGCGTAGGTTTTCGCCCAGCGTTCGGGACGGAAACGGATGTCGCCGTTAGACACGGCGGCGGCGGCTTCCTGCACACATGGGTATTTGAGAAACCACTGCATCGAGATGCGCGGTTCTATCGGCACATGCGCGCGCTCGGAGAATCCGACGTTGTTCTCGTAGTCCTCCACTTTGATGAGCAAGCCCAGCGCATCGAGTTTGGCGACGGCTTTCTTGCGTGCGACGAAGCGGTCCAAACCGTCGAGATCCGGGCACTCGGGACAATGGATGTGGGCGTCGGGTGTTAGAACATCGATGATTGCAAGCTGGTGCCTCTTGCCGATTTCAAAGTCCGCCTTGTCATGGGCGGGGGTGATTTTCAGCGCGCCGGTGCCGAACTCGATGTCCACATGATCGTCGGCGATGACCGGGATCAGCGCCCGCGGGAACGGTCGCCACACCTGGCGGCCTATATATTGCACATACCGCGGGTCTTTCGGGTTCACCGCCACCGCCACGTCGCCCATCAGCGTTTCCGGACGGGTGGTGGAAATTTCCAAATACTCGCCCGGCGCGTCGGCGAGTTCGTATTTCATGACATATAACTTCGAGCGCTGGGGCGTCATGATCACCTCTTCGTCGGACAGGGCCGTTAGAGAGACCGGGCACCAGTTGACGATGCGTTTGCCGCGGTAGATGAGACCTTGTTTGAAAAGTTCGACAAAGACATAACTCACCCACTTCGAGTAGCCCTCGTCCATGGTGAAGCGCTCGCGGCTCCAATCGCATGAGCACCCGAGGCGCTTGAGCTGCTTGATGATGATATCGCCGTGTTTTTCCTTGAACTCCCAGACGCGCTTGAGGAACTCGTCCCGACCGAGATCGCGGCGTGTCCGGCCCTCGTTTTCGCGCAATTCGCGCTCGACCTTCGCCTGGGTGGCGATGCCCGCGTGATCGGTGCCCGGCAGCCACAGCACTTCCCTGCCCTGTTGGCGGGCGCGGCGCGCGAGAATGTCCTGCAGCGCGTTGTTCAACACATGGCCGAGGTGGAGGATGCCGGTCACATTGGGCGGCGGGATGACAATCGAATACGCCTCCTTCGCCGACGCTGGATCGGCGGCAAAACAGTTCCCGGCGATCCAGGCGGCATACCATTTGGCTTCCACCGCTTGCGGTTCATAGGCTTTTGGCAACTCGGACATGCGGACGGATGGATGCCAGAGCCAGTCCGCTTTGTCCAGCATCGGAAAATTCGCGCCGCTCCCTGCGAGATCGCGGGCGTCAAGGCAGCTCCCGGCCCTCGAGAATGGCGAGCGAGAATGGATCGCCGGCCGCAGCGAACTCACGGAGCTGGGACATGGCGAGTTCATGCACCTCCGGCGAGGGGTTTTCGAGTGCGGACAAGAGCACCTGCCACTCGGAATAGCGACCAAGCATCACGGTGGCTTCCTCAGGCGTGGCCAAGGGCAGGCGTTTCTTGTAATCGGCACGCACGATGGATTCCAGATGCTGAATATCGTGCAGATCCTTGTCTCGTCCCGTGTCGAGCTTGCTTTGAATCAAATCCAACGGATCCGGGAGCAAGGTGCCGTCGGCGCTGCGAGAAGCACGGAGCACGACTTCCTCAAAGGCGAGTTCTTTGAATTCATTCGGTCGGCGGAAAATATCGAGCGGGCAAGTGAGTCCGTGAATGCGCGCCATCCCGGTTTCAGCGACGG
>JAPLUJ010000267.1 GCA_026397695.1 Verrucomicrobiota bacterium
CCTGCGATTGCATGTCGAGGTGGTTGGTAGGTTCGTCGAGGATGAGGAAATTCGCCGGGCGCAACAACATGCAGACCAGCGCGACGCGCGAGCGCTCGCCGCCGGACAGCACGCCTACTTGCTTGAACACGTCGTCGCCGCGGAACAGGAAACAACCTAACAGGTTACGCGCGTGCGGTGCGGAATCGCGGGAGGCGGCGGCCTCCACGGTGGCCAGGACCGTTTGGTCGGGATCTAGTTCGTCGGCGTGGTTCTGCGAGAAAAACGAGGTGGCCACCTTGTGGCCGAGGGTGTGGCTGCCGACATCGGGCGCTTCCTGAGCGGTGATGAGGCGGCAGAAGGTGGATTTGCCCGCGCCGTTAGGTCCGACGATGGCGATCTTCTCGCCCTTGTTGATTTCGAAATTGAAACTGGTCGGGTTCCGCAATACGTTCGATTTTTGCCAGCATCTTGACGCGCGACTGGACCAGGGTCGCCTTGTTGGCCGAGGCGCGGAAGCGGTCGATAAAGCGCTGGATCTCGCGGATCTCACGTTGTTGGCTTTGGTATTGTTTGAGCTGGATTTCCCGCCGCAGGACCGACTCGCGTTCGAAGTAGGAAAAGTTTCCGGCGTATTCCTCGGCGCGGCCGTGGGCGAAGGCGATGGTCCGGGTGCACAGCGTGTCTAACAATCCACGGTCGTGGGAGATCAGCAGGATCGCGCCGGGATAATTGATGAGGTATTGTTCGACCCACATCTGGGTGCCGAGGTCGAGGTGGTTGGTCGGTTCGTCGAGCAGCAGGACTTGCGGTTCCTGGAGGAAGAGTTTGGCCATCGCGATGCGCATCTGCCAACCACCGGAAAACTCCGCGCAATCGCGCGGGAAATCCTGCTCCTTGAAACCGAGGCCTTTGAGCACCGATTCGATGCGCGGTTTCATGCGCGCCGGTTCGGTGGCTTCGAGTTGGAGTTCCAACCCGCCGATTTCTTCTAACATTCCTGCATACGGTGAGGAGCGCGGATCGAGTTTCGCGAGTTCGTGCGAGAGGCGGTCGATTTTCCCGCGCAGGGCGAGGGTTTCGCCGAAGGCGGATTCCGTTTCCTGCCAGAGCGAGCGACCGCGGATATGGATTCCCTCCTGCGGCAGGTAACCGATGCGCGTGCCCTTGGGCGCGTGGACTATCCCGGCGTTGGGCTTGAGGATTCCAGCGAGGCATTTCATGAGGGTCGTCTTGCCCGCGCCGTTGTGTCCGGCGAAGGCGATGCGTTCGCGCGCTTGAACCGAGAACGACAGCTCGTTGAAAAGCACGCGGGTGCCAAACTCCACGCGCAGTGATTGAACGGAAATCATCGGGCGCGCAGGTTGCACGGCCTGGTGCCGGGGTCAACGCTGAAGAGCATCAATGGCGGCAATAGGACAGTTCCAAGGCTTTGCCAACAAAGGGACAGAGGAATAATTGAAGATGGCGCTTGCAGGGTCCTGCGGGGGCCTGTCTGAGAGCGTCAAGCGATATTCCAACAAAGGGACAGAGGAATAATTAAAGATGGCGCTTGCGGGGGTTCTGCGGGGGGCTGTCCTGAGAGTATCAAGCGAGTTGACCTGGAAGCCCGGAGACGCCAGAATGTGGACGGCATTTGTGGACGGCTTGTGGAAAGCCACACCAGCCGCAAACTCCAAACCGCACACCAGCCACAGCACCAGACCTCCTTGAGCCATGTATCCTTCCATTTCCTTTTCGTGTGCCCTTGTGACAGGTGCTTCCTCCGGTCTGGGTGAGGAGTTTGCCCTGCAACTCGCGCCCCGGGTGAAACAGCTCGTGCTGGTGGCACGCCGCGAGTCGTTGCTGCGGGACTTGGCAGGGCGCCTTGGTACGCTCCATCCACAGTTGGCTATTTTCGTGATGGCAGTGGATCTGGCCGTTCCTGATGTGTGCGGACAACTGGCCGGGATGCTTGCGGAGCGCGGTCTGGTTCCCGATTTGCTGGTTAACAATGCCGGTCTCGGGGACTACGGTGAGTTCGCCACCTCCGAATGGTCGAAGATTGCTTCCATGCTGCGGGTCAATGTCGAGGCCTTGACTCATCTCACCCATGCGTTGCTGCCCGGCATGATCGGGCGTAGTGATGGCGCGATTGTCAATGTGAGTTCGCTCGCGAGTTTGCTGGCGATTCCGGACTTTGCGGTGTATGCGGCTACGAAAGCCTACGTCACGAGTTTTTCGGAAGCGCTGCGCCTCGAACTGCGCAGGCATGGGATATCGGTCCTGGCCGTGTGTCCGGGGCCGGTGCATACCGGATTCGGGGTGGTTGCCAAGCGCGGTGAGCGGGGGCGGAACATGCCCGGGCGCGAGTGGTCTTATGTATCCAAGGAACAGGTGGTTGACGAAGCATTGGCGGCCTTGGCCCGCAACCGCGCCCGGGTCTATCCGGGGCTCAAGACGGCGGCGGCGGCCCTGGTTCTATCAGTGCTGCCGTTGGTTTTGCTGCGTTTCGCACTGGGTTTCCGCCAAAGCAAACCGTAACCGGGGGCGCAGGTGCGGAGGGTAGCGCCGATGTAGATCCGGACTGGTCGGCGGTCACTGACAGCATGACCACCAGCAAACGCTTTGCCAGAGTTAGAGTCAGTACGAACTGAGCGCCAGAATAAAATGAAGCAATCACTCAATGAACTCCGTCGGTGTTCCTTGCGGGTCAGGGGCGGGCGTCCAGCGGGGTGTAGGAGCGGATGTTAGGTCCGGTATATATTTGGCGCGGGCGCGCGATGCGGCTGTTAGAATCTTCCATGACTTCCTTGTAATTGGCGATCCAGCCGGGCATGCGGCCGATGGCGAACATCACGGTGAACATGTCCAAGGGGATGCCGATGGCGCGCATGATGATGCCGCTGTAGAAATCCACGTTTGGATAGAGTTTGCGGGAGACGAAGTAATCGTCGTGGATGGCGATTTCCTCGAGTTTCTTGGCGATGTCGAGCAGGGGGTCGGTTTTATGCAGTTGTTCGAGCACCTTGTCGCACTGGTTTTTGATGATGATGGCACGCGGATCGAAGTTCTTATAAACGCGATGGCCGAAGCCCATCAGGCGGCGGTGGCCGGATTTGTTTTTGACTTCGTTGAGGAACTTCGTGCCGTCGTCGCCGTCCTGGTGGATTTCCTCGAGCATTTCGAGGACCGCTTGGTTGGCGCCGCCGTGCAGCGGTCCCCACAGTGCGCAGACCCCGGCGGAGGCGGAAGCGAACAGGTTGGCGCGGCTTGAGGCGACCATGCGGACGGTGGCGGTCGAGCAATTTTGTTCGTGATCGGCATGGAGCAGGAAAATGAGGTCGAGCGCCTTGACGAGTTCCGGTTTGAGTTCGCAATCCTCGCCGGGATGGGAGAACATCATGTGGAGGAAATTGGCGGTGTATTTGAGGGTGGTTTTCGGATAGATGGCGGGCAACCCGTGGGCTTTGCGGTAGGAGAAGGCGGCGATGGTGCGGACCTGCGAGATGAGGCGTGCGGCGTGATAGGAGAAGCGTTGCTCGCGTTTGTTGATGAGGTTCGGGTGATATGCCGAGGTGGCGTTGATCATCGCGGAGAGGATGGCCATCGGGTGGGCGGTGGGCGGGAACCCTTCGAAGTGGAAACGCATTCCTTCGTGCAGCATCTGGTTTTCGGTGAGCAGGTCGGAAAATTCGGACAGTTGGTTGCGGGTTGGCAGTTCGCCATAAATCACGAGATATGCGGTCTCGATGAAGGTGCTTTTTTGCGCGAGTTCGGCGATGTCGTAGCCGCGGTATCTGAGGATGCCTTTTTCGCCGTCGATGAAAGTGATGGCGCTGGTGCAGGCACCCGTGTTGCCATATCCTGGATCGAGGGTGATAGATCCGCTGTGGTCGCGGAGTGAGGAGATGTCGATTCCGACTTCTCCTTCAGAGCCGACGACCGACGGCAATTCGAGCGGTTGGTCATTGATGATGATTTGTACAGATGGATTCATAAGTGGCGGAAGCAAGCGTTATGGATGTTGGTTTAGCCGCGCGGTTGGCAGCGATTTTTCATGGGGAGGGGAGCGGGGCAGGCGGGCAGGGTGGGGGAGTTGTTACTCACCGGTGTCCGGGTAGGAACCTAGCAGTTTGACCAGCGAGCAATGGCGGCTGAGTTCCTCGATGGCTTCCGCGACTTTCGGGTCCTCACAATGACCGGCAAGATCGACGTAGAAAATGTATTCCCAGTCCTTGCGTTTCGAGGGGCGGGATTCGATTTTCGACATGTTGATCTGGAAATGATCGAAGGCTTGGAGCGCCTTGACCAGCGAGCCTGGCCGGTCGTGGATGGCGAACAGGATGGAGGTCCGGTCATGGCCGGTACGGGGGCAGGTTTTTTCGCCGATGACGAGGAAGCGGGTGGTGTTGGTGGCACGGTCCTGGATACATTTTTCGAGCAGGGTGAGGCCGTACATTTCCGCGGCGAGCGGGCCGCCGAGGGCGGCGGCTCCTTGGGCGGACTGATCGTGGGCGATTTGGGCCGCCTTGGTGGTGGAGGACACCTCGACGAGTTCCACGTCGGGGAAGTGTTTCAGCAGCCAGCCGCGGCACTGGCCGAAGACTTGCGGGTGGGAATACAGGGTCGTGATATTTTCACGCGGAATGGCGGACATCAGGCAGTTTTCAATGCGCAGGAGGATTTGCGAGCAGATGTGCAACGGCGAATCGACAAACAAATCCAGGGTATGGGAGACGGCGCCCTCGGTGGAGTTCTCGATCGGCACCACGCCGAAATCAGCCATGCGGCGGGCCACTTGGTCGAAAACATCAGGGAAATTCGCTTGCGACGCATAACTGACCGCGTGGCCGAATTTTTTGATGGCCGCCTGATGGGTCCAAGTGCCTTCGGGGCCGAGGTAGGCGATTTTCAGATTGTCCTCGAGAGCGAGGGCGGCGGACATGATTTCGCGGAAAATGGCGCGCACTGATTTTTCCGGCAGGCGGCCGCGATTCATGGCGACGAGGCGCAGCAGGAGGGCTTCCTCGCGTTCGGGAGCATAGATTTGGAGGCCATCGCGTTTTTTGATGATGCCGACTTCGTGGACGAGATCGGCGCGGCGGTTGAGCAGGTCGAGCAACTCGTGATCGATGGTATCGATCTGGTGACGGATATTGTCGAGATTAATGATGCGGTTGGGTGGTGGTCCGTCTCGTTAGTGGCAGCGGCGGCGGGGCTGCCCACTGCGCCGAGGGCGAGTTGTTGCTCGGGATCGTGGATAGGTTGCGCGTCATCGGGCTCCGGGAGTTGCACTTTGCGGAGTTCCGAGGCATTGGGCAGATCATCAATGGATCGGATGCCGAAGTGTTCGAAAAACAGGTCGGTGGTTTCGTAAAGCAAAGGTCGGCCGGGAAGCATGGCGCGACCACCGATGCGAATGAGATCGCGATCGAGGAGTTTCTGGATCATGCTGTCACATGCCACTCCACGGACGGCTTCGATGGCGGCTTTGGTGATCGGCTGGCGATAGGCGATGATGGCGAGGGTTTCCATGGCGGGTCCGCTCATACGCTCCGGTTTGCGCCCCGGGAAGAGCTGGCGGACGAAGTCGCCGTATTCGACGCGAGTGTAGAGTTTCCAGCCTTGCGGGCGTTCCATGATGATGAAGGCGCGGTGATTTGCCTGATAGAAGAGGTTCAGTTGTCCGATTGCTTCGGTGATGGATTCGGACGAAGATGAGGCGAGATCCGTCAGCCATTCGGGCAAGGCAGGGGGATCCTTGTGGTCTTCGATTTCGCGGGCCCGGCTGTCATCCGCCTCAGCCACCCGTACGCGGATCAAACGGGCGATTTCCTCTGCGGCGAGAGGATTTTGCGAGGCGACGAGAAGGGCTTCGACGATGGCACTGAGCTGCATGGCGAGTCGGCATCATAGGCGAGTGATCCGGCATTTCAAGTCTCCTGCCAGAAACATCACGATAACTTATTTTGCGATTCGCGAACTTTCGGCTTGATGGTATGGGTGTAACGGGCTACCCCACCGCGCTCTCCCCACCCGCAATCCTCTTTTTCGGGTCTGATGGGGAAGCCTTCATCACCCGTATTTTCATCTCTGCGCCATGGCCGCGAAGAAAACCACATCCAAGTCCGCTGCTCCTCCGCAAGGAAAAAACAAGCCCACGAAGCACGTTGAGCCCGCCAAACCGGCCAAGTACGTGAAACCGGCCAAGCCGGCGAAACCGGCCAAGTACGCGAAACCGGCCAAGTACGCGAAACCGGCCAAGTACGCCAAGCCGGCCAAGTACGCCAAGCCGGCCAAGCCCTCGAAACCGGCCAAGCCCGCCAAGCCGGCGCAAGGCGTGAAGCCGGCCAAGCCCGTGCAAGCCGTGACTTCCGTCAAGTCCGCGAAAACCGCGCAAGCCGCGAAACCGGCCAACGGTGGTCCCCCGGAAGAAGCCGGTTTTGCCGATGAAACCAGCGCCTGCGGTCAAATCATCCCAGGCTGCCGCCAAGGTGGCGGTGGTTGCAAGCAAGAGCCACAAACCGGTCAAGGACGCCGCACCGGTGCGCAAGGGTAAGGTCTCCAAGCCGCGCTCTTCGTTAGGGGATTTCCCGGTGCCGACGGCTCCCGTGAAGCCGCCGTTCGTGCCGCCAAAGCCCGCGCACATTCCGTCAGTCGAACGGTTGGCAACCGGCGATAACGGTTCTCACAGCCCGGCATTCGTCCAGAAACAACGCCAGCGTCTGCTGGATTTGCGCGATGAACTGGTCGATACCATGTCCGGGATGACCCGCGATACCATCCGCAAGGCACCGGAAGGATCCGAGGCATCCGGTAGTGGTCAGCATCAGGGGGATGCCGGTAGCGATGCCTATGACCGTGATTTCGCGCTGTCCGTACTCGCCAAGGAACAGGACGCGCTCTACGAGATCGAGCAGGCACTGCGGCGGATTCAAACGGGCTCCTATGGCATTTGTGAAATCTCCTCCCGCAAAATCCCCCAAGCCCGCCTTGAGGTCATTCCGTTCGCGCGTCTAACCGTCGAATGTCAGGCCCAATGGGAGAAGGAATATGGCAAACGCCGCTTCCGTCCGTCCAATGAGGTGGGTTTCAGTGGAGGCAAATACGTTGAAGAAGAAGATTCCGAAACGGTTTTGCTTGACGAGGATGAAGAATAACGCCACATCCGCCGTCCCAAGTTCTTCCCATGCCACGCGAAATCATCATCCTAGAATGCACCGAGGCGAAAGCCGCGGGCACCCCGACTTCCCGTTACGTCACCACGCGTAACAAGAAGAGCCTCCGCACGCCAGGTCGTCTTGAGAAAGTGAAATTCAATCATTTTCTCAAGAAGCGCACCCTTCACCGCGAACTCCGCTGATTTTTCCCATGTCCGAGCCCAAAACCGTTCAACGTCGTATTAATTTCCGCAAAGCGAACCGGCAGATGCCGCGTCGTCGCCACGACATTCCCGCGGATCTTGTCGTTGCCACCAATCCGGAACTTCTCACCAAGTTCACCTCGGAAACCGGCAAGATTCTGCCGCGTCGGGTGACCGGAGTTTCCGCGAAGTTGCACCGCAAAATCAACAATGCGATCAAACAATCGCGGGCGGTTAACCTGCTTCCCTGAGCAGGCGGAATCCCCGTAATTCCCAACGGAAGATTCATCCCTGGCTTGTGTTGTCTGTTCCTACAGAACAACTGCATGCGTATATCGAGTGAGCATGCGGAATAGCAATTCCAGGCGGCGCTGAGCTCGCGCTGCATTGCCGCACCAGTTCCGCGACGCACTCACGGGCTGCGGAGCCGGAAGAACCGGCTGCCACCCGCCCTCGGGCATCCCCTGGCGCTGCGCATCCGACATTCGCAACTGCAAAGCGAGCTTCTGCGGATCCAGCTCGTGTTAGGCGACCAAATGCGGGCGGCTCTCGACGCGGCGGCACATCTTGTCACCCAGGCGGCCGGTGGCACGGATGCCGTTACGACGGACCCGTTCGCCCGGGTGCTCCTTGGTGATCTGGCGCGACATCGCAACCTGCCGCCGTTAACGGCCGTCCCGAAATCCCGGCAGGCTCACCTTCGCGCCGCCTGGATGGCGATTGACGCGGCGGTTGCCGCCGTGCCGGAAATTCAATACGATGCGCGGCAGCGGCCTCCTGCTTCCTGAACCGCCGGGCACTGGAACCACTGCGGCACTCCCGCAGTACCTCAGAATTTTTATTTCTATTACCTCCATGTTGCGCTATTACCTTTGCGGCAGGACCTTGGATCAACCAAGAAATACCATGTTTGCGACGACAAAGCCTTTCGGATGGTTAGCAAATCTTTTCGCTTTGTGCTGTATGGTGAATTCCATGTCAGCGGGGCAATATGGCAATTTCACATACACCGACAACGGGACATCAATCACGATCACCGACTACCCAACCACCGCGAGTGGCGCTGTTGCGATTCCTGCAACAATCATAAGGAAGCCGGTGACCACCATGGGTAACGGAGCTTTCCTGAATTGCAGCCCGCAGGCGTCACCAGTATCGGGGTTAATGCATTCTATAACTGCAGTAAACTGACCGGCATCACAATCCCCACCACTGTCACCAGCATCGGAAACTACGTCTTTTCCGGATGCGCCAGTCTAACGGTATTAAACATCCCGGATGGTGTTGTCAGCATTGGCGAATCCATGTTTCAGTATTGCACTAACTTGACGAGCGTCACGATCCCGGCTGGGGTCACCAGCATCGGGAATTCGTCATTCTACGGTTGTAGCAGCCTGACGAACGTGACGATTCCCCCAGGCGTGACCGGCATCTGGGACCATGCATTCTACGGCTGCGCGAGTCTGACCAGCGTCACGATTCCAGACGGCGTCACCAACATCGGCGTCTACGCGTTCCAAAACTGCACCAAGATGACAACCATCACGATTCCGGATAGTGTCACCAATATCGGAGACTATGCTTTCCAGAGTTGTAGCATGTTGACGGGCGTTACAATCCCTAGCGGAGTCACGAGCATCCCCAAATCTGCATTTCAATCCTGCTCCAGCCTGTCAAGCGTCACAATCCCCACCAGCGTCACCGGTATTGGCATCTCCGCATTCAAAGGCTGCACCAGCCTTACAAGTATCACGCTTCCCTCCGGTGTCATCAGTATAGGGGAATCCGCGTTCTCCGGTTGCAGCGGTCTGACGGGCATCACCATCCCAACCAGTGTTACAAACATCGGGACTGCCGCACTCTACGGCTGCAGCAAGCTGCCCAGCATCACGATACCCACCAGTGTCACCACCATCGGCAGTTCCGCATTCTCCGGTTGCAGCGGCCTGATGGGCATCACGATACCCGCCAGCATCACCACCATCGGGAGTTACGTGTTCTCCGCCTGCAGCGGGTTGACGGACATTACAATACCTGCCAGTGTCACTACCATCGGGGACCATGCCTTCTACGGCTGCAGTGGCCTGACGAGCGTCACGATACCTGCCAGCGTCACTAGCATCGGAGACTACGCGTTTTCCGGCTGCAGCAAGCTTCCGAGCGTCACGCTTCCTGTCAGCATCACCAACATCGCAAGTTATGCATTCCAATCATGTACCAGCCTGACAAGCATAGTGATCCCGGATCGTGTGACGAGCCTTGGCGATTACTCATTCCAGAACTGCACCAGCCTGACAAGCGTGGTCATCGAGGATGGTGTTGCCGTCATCGGCAGTAACGCATTCTCCGGTTGCTCCAAACTCGCGGACGTCACATTATCCACAGGAGTTGCCAGCATCGGCAGCTACGCATTCAAATCCTGCACCAGCCTGACAAACATGGTCCTTCCGGTTGGTG
>JAPLUJ010000517.1 GCA_026397695.1 Verrucomicrobiota bacterium
CCGGAAATGGAACATCCCGGCGCTCGATAAGCCCGAAATCCGCCAATTTGAGTGGAAATTCGGGGAATCGCGACTTTTGGCTTGCAACCTGCCGCCGATCATCTTTCATCCGTGTCCCGAATTATGGCTAAAAAAAGTTGGATTGCCCGCAACGAGCGCAAAAAACAAACCGTTGAGAAATTTGCCGAACTCCGCCTCAAGCTGAAGGCTCAGAAAGACTACATCGGTCTTTCGATGTTGCCGCGTGACGCGAGCCCGACACGATTGATCAATCGTTGTGAGATCACCGGCCGCCGCCGGGCATTCCTGCGCCGCTTCCGCCTGTCCCGGATCACCTTCCGCGAACTGGCTTCCGCCGGCATGCTGCCCGGCGTGACCAAATCGAGCTGGTAAACTGGCGGGAATTCCGCTATTTGCAGCGTGGGACGGAAACCGCCCGGACCACGCATTTGTCATGCCTATTTACGAATACCTTGCCGCAGCCCCGGATGATTCCGGGCACTCGTGCCGCGTCTGCGCCCGGGGATTCGAGCTCAGACGTCCGGTGGACCGCGCGCCGCTGCAGGTGTGTCCGCTGTGCAAAAACCCGGTCAGGAAGGTGATTTCGCGCATCAACACGCCGTCCATCACCAAGCCGCTCTCGGTCAGCGACGCCAAAAAAGCGGGCTTCACCATCCTCGAACGACGCGACCAGGGCGTTTACGAAAAACTCTAACACCGTGATCGCCGACTCCGCCATTCATCTTCTTGCCGTCACGGGAGAGTTTGCATACCCTTCGTTGGGAGAGTCATTGTTGTATATTTCCGGGATCATCTTCTTCCTGTTGCTCAACGCATTTTTCGTCGCCTCCGAGTTCGCGATTGTCAAGGTGCGGCCCAGTCAGATCGAAGCCCAAGCCAAGGAAAAAGGCAGCAATCCGCAACTGGCGTTGCATGTGGTGAACCACCTCGACGGCTATCTATCGGCCAACCAGCTCGGCATCACGATCTCCTCGCTGGCGCTCGGCTTTCTCGGCGAACCCTTCGTCAAGGCGCTTGTTAGTCCGCTGCTGCTGCTCACCCATATGCCGGAAAAGGGCATCTACTGGACCTCGCTCATCCTTGCATATTCCTCGTTCACATTCCTCCATGTGGTGATCGGCGAACTGGTGCCCAAGTCGCTCGCCATCCGCAGGTCGCTGATCATAACCATGGCATTGGTCGGCCCGCTGCATCTGTTTTTCAAGTGTTTCCAGTGGGTGATAGTGTTCTTCAATGGCACGGCTAACTGGTTGCTGAAAAACCTGTTCCGCATCGATCCGATCAGTGAGAGCGAGCACATCCATTCCGCCGAGGAACTGGCACTGCTCGTCACCCAAAGCGGGAAGTCCCAGGAAGTCACCGAAACCGAGCGCGAGATTCTGATCAACGCCCTTGGCCTCAACGAACTGTGGGTGCGGGATGTGATGACCCCGCGCAACAAGGTGATCATTCTGGATGCCGACGAACCGTTCGCAAAAACCCTCGAAATCGCGTTGCGCAGCATGCATACCCGCTTTCCGTTAGTGAAAGGCCACCTTGATCACGCGATCGGCCTGATCCACATCAAGGATCTTTTCAAGCTCATCAACGATCCCGATCCGGACCTGATGCGCATCAAACGCGAACTGAAAATCGTGCCGGACACCATGCCGCTCGACACCCTGCTCAAGTTCTTCCTGCGCGAGCACGCCCACCTCGCGATGGCGGTCAATGAATTCGGCACACCGGTCGGCGTGGTCTTTCTCGACAACATCATGGAGGAACTGGTGGGCGATATTCAGGACGAGTTCGACAACGAACGCTCACCCTTTACCCGCATCACGGAATCCGAGTTTCTGGTAGAAGGGGCCATGACCCTCAACGATCTGGGCGGCTTCATCCCGGACCTCGTGCTCGATAGCGGCGAAGTCACCACCGTCGGCGGCTACGTCACCCAACAACTCGGACGTTTCCCGGAAGTCGGCGAAGCCCTCGAAATCCTCGGTTACGAAGCC
>JAPLUJ010000677.1 GCA_026397695.1 Verrucomicrobiota bacterium
CGTGGTGGAAATCAGCTCGGTCAACCGCAAGCAGGCGGAAGTCGTGGTGCAGGGGCCGCGCGAACTCTCGGAACTCGAAGGGCGCATCCGCAAAGCGGTGCTCGGCGTGGTTTCACGCGGTCGCATCCAGGTGGTGGTCAAGCTCGAACGAGCCCAAGGTGCCGCCGCCGCCATCCAGTTAGACGCGGCCTTGGCCCGGGCGTTTCACGATGCGTTCATCGAGCTGGGACAAACCGTCGGCCAGACGCTGCGGCCCACGGCAGGCGATTACCTCCGCCAACCTGGTATCCTCATTATGGGCAGCGGTGACATTGACGCCGAGGAGGCGTGGCAGGCCATCGAACCCGCGCTCGATGCTGCTCTAACAGGACTGGCGGCCATGCGCCAAACCGAGGGCGATCACCTCAAGGCGGACTTGCTCGCGCGGCTCGGCACCTTGATGGGCTATTGCGGAAAAATTGCCGCCGAGGCCCCGGCCCGCCCGGTGCGCCAGCGCGAGATGTTAGGAAAACGCCTGCGTGAGGCCGGGCTGGGGCTGGATCCTGCGGATGAACGCGTGGTCAAGGAGCTCGCGCTGTTTGCGGACCGCTGCGACGTGAGCGAGGAGCTCACGCGGCTGGACTCGCACGTCGCTAGGTTCCATGAATACCTCGACGCCACCGAGGCGCCGGGCCGTGCGCTGGATTTTCTCTGTCAGGAATTGTTCCGTGAGTTCAACACGATCGGCACCAAGGCCAACGACGCCGGGATCGCCCAGACCATCGTCGAAGCCAAGACCGAGTTGGAGAAGATCCGCGAGCAGGTGCAGAATCTGGAATGATCCTGCAACACCCCCTATTCGGCAAGCGCAGGCAGGTGGGCCCGCGTCACGGGCGGTCCTATTTCTTGTTAGGATCCTGCCTTTTGGGCAAGGCCTGTTGTTTCGCCTGCGAGGCGCTGCTGGCCTTGACCTGTTTTTGTGCGGACTTCTTCTGGTTTGCTTTGGGGGATTTGTCGCCCATGATGTTGTGTTGGTTGATGTGGTTGAGTTCGTCGGCGCAAACGGGTTGCCCCCGCCGACGATCACAATTTCCATGATTCAGTCGCCAAAGTCAAGCGAGCAGTCGTGCGCCTTTCTGCGCTGACAAGGATTTTTGTCGGGCATTTCAGGATTTCCAAAAATTCAACATTTCTAAAATTGACGATTTGGAGGATCGCCAGTAGAATCCAGCAGCTTGGGAGGATTGTCCCGACGAGGTGGTTCGGGAAAGCCGTGCCTAGGTAAATCACCATCCTGAAAACATGACCACAACCCACATTCTTCCACGCGCCGCCGGTCGGTTCACTGACTTGCTTCCGGCCACCAGCCAAGCGGGTTTCAAAATGCCAGTTGCTGGCAAATGCCGCTGGCTGGAGCCGCTGGCCATCCTATGCTGCATGGTCAATGCCCTGTCGGCTGACACTTACGGACTTTTCACTTACACCGTCAACGGGGGTGAGGTCACGATCACCGACTACCCCACCGATGCGGAGGGTGCGGTGGTGATTCCGGCGAAGATTCCGCCGGATACCGGCAACCCGGTGACCCGCATCGGGGATGCGGCGTTCTCCGATTGCAGCGGATTGACGAGCGTGACGATTCCCAGTGGTGGGACCCACATCGGGAACAATGCTTTCTACTATTGCTACGGAATGACAAACGTGACGATTCCCGACGGTGTGACCCACATCGGGGATTTTGCATTCTCCTATTGCGAGGGGCTGCCGAGCGTGACGATTCCCTCCAGTGTGACCCACATCGGGGTCAATGCGTTCCAGAGCTGCAGCGGGTTGACGAGCGTGACGATTCCCGTTGGCGTGACCAGCATCGGAGTCGAGACGTTCTACGCTTGCAGCGGGCTGACGAGCGTGAAGATTCCCACCAGCGTGACCAGCATCGGGAATACGGCATTCGGGGATTGCAGCGCGCTGGCGAGCGTGACGATTCCCGCCGGTGTGACCAGTATCGGGGCCTCCGCGTTTCAGAATTGCGGCGGGTTGACAAGCGTGATGATCGCTCACAGCGTGACCAGCATCGGCAACTCTGCGTTCGCTTCGTGCATCGCGCTGAGCACCATGCATTGCCTGGGAAACGCACCCGTTCTTGGCACAAATGTTTTCGATTCGTCTAACACTTTCACGCTCTATCACTTCAATGACAAAGCGGGTTTCGACGTGGCGCCTTGGGATGCTTGCCAGTACGTCAGCCTGGGCGATGCCACCCCGGTTGCCCCGTGGTTGCTGTTGAATGGATTCACCCTCACTACGGACCTTCTAACCGATCCCAACAACGACGGGGTGAACCTGTTGATGGCTTATGCCCTCACTCTGGACCCGCATGCGAATCTGAGCGGCAGCATGCCCAAACCGGTGATCGATGGAACTCACATGTACCTCACATTCTACGCAGGGAGCGCAGGCGTGTCGTATGCAGTGGAGTCCAGCACCGACATGAAAGACAGGACCTGGACGAATGTGCCCCTCTCCGATCCTCCGGACGCCAACCAACGCCGCACGGCAACGGTCGATAGGAACGTTCCAAGTCGCTTCATGCGTCTGGTGGTGCGGTACTGAGAGGATAATGATCCTTGTGGATGCAGGTGGAGTCTGCCGGAATGCGCCTGAAAATCGCCCATCCTTCATGGGTTTCCCGGCATGACAACAACATCCGCTTCATCACTCCCGACCCCTGGTCCGCGCCGCGGCTTGCACAGGAGCGAACAAATTGTTAGAAATTATCCGGTAAGAATGCGGCCATGATGAGCCTGAAGCGCTACATGACGCTGGTGGGCTGGGGGCTGCTGGTGACGACGCTGGGGCAGATGATGGGCCTCGGCGAAAAGCCGATCCGGTTTCTGCTGAAAGATCAACTCGGTCTCTCGGCCACGGAGATGGCCATGTGGATGTGGATGGCACTGCTGCCGTGGAGTTTCAAACCGCTGGCCGGTCTGTTGTCCGATGCGTTGCCGCTGTTCGGCAGTCGGCGCAAATACTATCTGATACTCAGTTCGTTGCTGGCCGGGCTGTTGTGGTTCGGGATGGGGCTGGTGCCGCGGACGTTCTATCCGCTGTTAGCGACGGCGTTGGGCTTGAATGTCATGGCGGTGATTGCCAGCGTGGTAACCGGCGGGCTGCTGGTTGAGGGGGCGCAGTCACACGGCGCGACCGGACGGCTCAGTTCGCTGCGATTGGTGATCATCAACACGACCTTCATCATCGCCGGTCCGGCCAGCGGCTTTCTGGCCGGTTGTTGGTTCGGATGGACGACCATCACCAGCGGGATTTTATTCCTGTCGATGGTGCCGGTGACATGGTTCCTGCTGCGCGAGCCACCGCTGGCGACGCGGTTCGACAAGCCCGGCGACGCGTTGCGCGAGGTGGCGCGGCAGGTCAATCTGCTGCTGCCATGGAACTGCAAAACCCTGTGGATTGTCGGTGGGTTGTTCTTTCTGATCCAAGTGGCACCCGGCCTGTACACGCCACTCTTCTACTATCAGACCAACACCCTGCATTTCACCCCTCAGTTCATCGGCAACCTCAGTGTGATTTACGGCGGCATGGGCCTGCTTGGCTCATTCATCTATCCGTTTGTATGCCGGCGCTTCCGCCTGCGGGTGTTGTTGGCGCTGGCGATTGTCTGCACCATTGCCAGCAACATGGCCTACCTCGGCTATGTCTCGCGCAACACCGCCATGGTCATTGAAGGGGCCGCCGGCCTGGGCCTGACGCTGGCCCAACTGCCGCTCTTCGACCTCGCTGCCAGGGCCACGCCCAAGGGCAGCGAGGCGCTGGCCTACTCGTTGATGATCGCCTGCTGGAACTGGGGCCTCGCCCTGTCCGATGTTCTCGGGTCATGGTTGTTTGACAAGTTCGACCAGACATTCATGAACCTCGTCTGGGTGAACGCGGGCACGACCGCGCTCGTGCTCATCGTCGTCCCGTTCCTTCCCGGCAATCTGGTAGATCGCAGGGAAGGGGAAATGTCCACCTGATCCGTGGCTGATTACTCGGGCTTTGGCGCTCGCGGCGCCTCAAACTTCTTCACCCGTGCATTGAGTTCCTCGATTTGTTTGTGGAGTTTACGCATTTCTGATAGCATCGCGGCATTTGCGTCGGCTTGCCCATCTCCTGATTGAAATCGCGGCGAGGGGCGGGGCGCGGCATGTTTTGGTCGGTGGGTGGCGCGGGCTTGGCTTGCTTGATTTCCGCTTCCATGCGACCGATCTCCTGACGGGCCTTGGCGGCATGCTCGGCATATCCTGCGGCCGCCAAATGCTCAGCCGCTTGGCGCAAATGCCGAATCCGGGCTACCGCAGGTTGATCTCCTTGAACGGGCGGCTGCACTTGGCCCTCCGGGCGTTTGGGTTCAGGTCTCGTTAGGTTAGGCTGGGCCATCGGGCGGTGCGGCGCATCTAACTTTTCTGGGCGCGCCATCCGGCGTTCGGATTTGGCCGCGTTGGGCTGGATCATCCCGAAACCCCGACCACCTTGCCGGGGCTGCCATGCCTGCGGTTCCTGCGGCCCACCGAACTGTTGTGGCTGAGCCATCGGGCCTTGTGGACCGTCTGCGTTGGGCTGGCCCATGCGGGACCTCCAGCCACCCTGCCGCTGCATCCACGCCTGCGGACTCTGCGGCCCACCGAACTGTTGGGGCCGCGCCATCGGGCGTTGCGGACCGTCTGGGTTTGGCTGGCCCATGCGGGACCTCCAGCCATCCTGCTGCTGCATCTGACCGGGACCAGGCACAGCGCGCGGGGCATTGTTGGGGGCGGGCGGACCACCCCGATCCTGCGCCCGGGTGATCATGGGAATTAGCATAAACCCGGCGACAAGTGCCGGAAAAAATAGGAAACGATGGAATGATGATTTCATAATCAATGATGGGTTCGATGAATACTCACCGGGGTAAAACCCGCCAAAATCCCAAACGTTGCCGCATTCCTGCATTTTGGATCAGGGTTTTGCGGAGGGAGCCTTGAGTTTCTCAATCAGGTATTGCGTCATCTGGGGATGCTTCACATTGGGTGCGCCGGGATATACGAGTTCGCACTCGATGCTAACGCTTTGCATTTTCTCCTGAAGCTTCACGCCGAAGTTCGCCGTGTGTGTCGGATCCTTTTGCTCCTGGCCGAGAGCGGGTGGGGTGGAGTAAACGAGGTGGATCGGAGGATCGTCCGCGCTCACGTGCGCAATGGGTGAGTATTCCTTGATCCAGCAAAGGACGTCATTACGCTGGGCAAGAAATTGCGCAAACTGCAAGTCGCGCGTTTTCGGGTCCTTTGGGTCGCTCATGAAACCGAACGCATGACCGCCGTATCGGCTGTTAGGAGTCCATTCATGCATCTGTTGCGGATCGAGCGTTGTCTGGGCGTTGCTCACTGCGGCACACCATAGTCGTGTGGATTCATGCGCGATGGGATCACTGCTTTGCGGATCGGCCATGTCGTCATGGAATGCGAGCCACAGGCTGGAACAAGCACCCGCCGAGCCGCCTGACGCAGCGATACGCGTCTTGTCGATATGCCATTCCACCGCCTTGCTGCGCACGAACTGCAACGCGCGCGCCGCATCATGCATGGGCCACTCCACCGGTGGCTTCACCCCTGCCGCATACGCATGGGAGGTGTAGCGGTAGTTAATGGAGACGACGGCAACGCCGGCTGCCAGATACGGAGTGACATCGATGCCTTTTTTATCGCCAGCCACCCAGCCGCCACCGTGGATGAAGAACAAGACGGGCGCAGGGATGTCCGACTTCGCCTGGTAAAAATCCAGCACTTGCCGCTCATGCGTGCCGTAAGGGACGTTAGCGAGTGTGGGTTGGACAGCGGCGGCGGCGGACACGGGCGCGGCGATCGCACTGAGCAAAGCGCAGGCGAGGAGCTCGGTGGGGAGTTTCATCATCACACTGGAGTTGTTAGCGGTAATCCTCGGCGGTCTGCGGCTTGTTTTGGAGCACGTCTTCGATGCGTGCCATCACCTCGTCGGTGAGTTTGGGCAGCACGTCGATGGCCTGCATGTTTTCGGTGACTTGCGAGGCACGCTTGTTAGGGAAGGGTGTAACGTGCGGTGCGGACATGGAGGGCAAAGAAATCAAAGCGGTGGAATTCCTTCGAGGGCTTCACGCAAGCGTTCTTGGGTGCCATGGATTTCACACCATCGGTTGATATAGTCCATGTCGAGCATCTCGGGGCTTTGTACTGCAAGCACATCCCGGGCGTCATCAAGATCCTTGTTGCGTCCCCAGCGGAGTTTCTGCACCACCACGTCCTCTGGAGTGGGCAGCCAAGTGTGGCGGTTCAACATCGGAATAAACAGTCGGCGGCGGCGGCCGAATTGCTCAGCAACGAATGGATCATCGAAGACCTCGAAGAGTTCGACCTTGAACGGTGGAGAGGCCCGGCTTTGACCAACGTGCCTGCGTCCCCACGTCAACGAGTCAAACAAAGTCTGCGGATCGAATTCGATCAAAGGATCGAGTTTCCTGATCATTTCGCCAACGCCACCGCCCGTTTGGACAGCAACTAATAAATCCAAATCGCGGGTGGAGCGCGGAACTCCATAGGCCCCTGCGGCAAACGCCCCCACGACCATGAAGGGAACTTCACTCGCTTCGGCGGCATCGATCAAGTGCGCTGCGACTTGCTCCAGAGTCATGAATTCAAGGTTATTTCGCGAACAAACCGGCCATGTTCACGTATGGCATCCAGACGTTCAAACCAGCGCCGCACTTCCCGCCAACCTTCCGCTTCATCCGTTGTGCCGAGGCGATCCATCGCTCCTGCGTGCATCATGCCCACTTGATGATTCGACAGCGCGAATACTTCCTCCAACCGCTGTGCCGTCGTCAGCGCGCGAGAACGCAGGATCTTGTCGCGGTAGATCGCGCCCTGCAGCGCTTTCAAGGCCAACGGATCCTCGTGCGGGTTGCTTTGCATGCGGGCCGCAACCTAGCCGGATTCCCCTGACGAAGCAACCCCATATCTGGACTGGAGTTGTTAGCGGTAATCCTCGGCGGTCTGCGGCTTGTTTTGGAGCACGCCTTCGATACGTGCCATCACCTCGTCGGTGAGTTTGGGCAGCACGTCGATGGCCTGCATGTTTTCGGTGACTTGCGAGGCACGCGACGCACCGGTGATGACCGTGCTGACGTTGGGGTTCTTCAGGCACCAGGCCAAGGCCAATTGCGCCAGAGTGCAACCGAGGTCGGTGGCAATCGGCGCGAGTTGTTTCACCTTGCCGATTTTGATTTGCGTCTCCGGTTTTTCGAATTCCGTGCGCAGCCACTCGTAACCGGGCAGCGAGACACGCGTGCCTTGCGGCAGCCCGTCGTTATACTTGCCCGTGAGCAATCCGCTCGCCAGCGGACTCCAGATCGTGGTGCCCAAGCCCATCAAGTCATAGAGCCGTGCATATTCCTTCTCCATGCGCACGCGCTCCAGCATGTTATACTGCGGTTGTTCCATCAACGGCGGTATCAGATGCTCCTGCCGCGCGATGGTGTATGCTTCCATCAACTGCTGCGCGCTCCACTCGCTGGTGCCCCAGTAAAACGCCTTGCCCTGATTGATGACATGCGTCATGGCGCGGACGGTTTCCTCGATCGGCGTGTGGCAGTCCGGACGGTGGCAGAACACCAGATCGACGTAATCCATCTGCAAGCGCGCCAGTGACGCATCCAACCCTTCGATGATGTGCTTGCGCGACAGGCCCTTGTCGTTGACGCCCTGGCCGCCCCAGAAAATCTTGGTGGACAATACCAGATCGGCGCGTTTCCAGCCCGCCTGCTTCACCGCGTTGCCCATGGCGATCTCGCTCTTGCCGTTAGCATACACTTCAGCCGTGTCAAAGAAATTGACCCCCGCGTTGTAAGCGGCCGTCATGCATTCATAGGTGAGATCATCGCCGATTTGCTGACCCCATGTCACCCAGCCACCCAATGATAACGCGGAGACCTGCAGACCAGACCGACCCAGATAACGATAGTTCATAGCGGCCGCACCCTAAATGGCTGGCACGGCCCGACCAGCAAAATCCCTGTGGTTCAGGAATTTGCCGCGCATTATTCTTGATCCCAAGGATTCTTCTTCATACTTTCCTGTTGCTTCCACTGCCGCAGATTTTTTCCATGAGCGATCCTCCAACGCAAACTCCCTTTTTGGCGCCGGAACTGGCCCAACTTGCGCCGTTGTTTCCGGGGTATGAGATTGAATGCCTGATCGCCACCGGCGGCATGGGTGCCGTTTATTGTGCTGTCCAGAAGTCCCTTGATAGGACGGTGGCGATCAAGATCCTGCCGCGCGAATTCAGCAAGGATGCCGCCTTCTGTGCCGGTTTCGAAGCCGAGGCCAAGGCCATGGCCCGCCTCAATCATCCCAACCTCATCGGCGTTTACGATTTCGGCGAAGTCGATGGCATGCTCTTCATCATCATGGAGTTTGTGCCGGGAAAATCGCTTTTCCATTCGGCGAATGGCATCGCGATCGCTCCCGGCGATGTCACCAAGCTCGTCACCGGGATTTGCAACGGCCTCGCCCACGCCCACGCCCACGGCATCATCCATCGCGACATCAAACCGTCGAACATCCTGCTAGACCTCGACGCCCACCCGAAAATCGGCGATTTCGGTCTCGCCCACCAGATCGGACGGAAAATCGCGGAAGGCGAGGAAATCTTCGGTACCCCACACTACACCGCGCCCGAAGTCGTCAGCGCGCCCCAATCCGTCAACTATCGCGCCGACATCTTCTCGGTCGGGGTACTGCTCCATGAATTGCTCACCGGCCGACTGCCGGCGGCGGATCGCCAACCGGCTTCGACCATCGTTCATTGCGATCTACGCTTTGATGCCATTATCCACCGTGCGACCAACCCCGTGCCAGAACTCCGCTACGCCAGTGCTGCGGAAATCGCCAAGGACCTTCGCGCCATCGGCCATTCGAACGGGTCCAAGATCGTGCGCACCCCCGCCCATTCGGGAGCCCGCCATCCGACATCAGTGCGGCCGACGAGGGTCACTCCCACGCAGAACTCCTTTGCCGTCCCGCTCATCGTCATTCTCTCGCTCGTGATCGTCATCACGGGCGCCGTCATCTATTATTTCACCAGACCACAGGAATCACCGAGCGTCTCCTCTAACGAACCAGCCGCCCAGCCCGCCGTTGAATCCCCGCCGAGTCCGCAGGAGAAACCGGTCATTCCGCTCGTCAAACCGAAACCCATCCCCGAGCCGACACCGAGGACCGATACCAAACCGGAACCCAAACCGGAGCCCAAGCCGGAGCCGAAACCGGAGCCCCCGCCTGTCACAGAACCGCCCCCCGCGGAGCCGAAACCCGAACCCGTGGTTGCCACCCAGCCCAAGTGCGATGTGGCGGCATTCCTCGTTCGCGCCCGCGAAATCATGCGGGATCGCGCCGCGCCGTTGATTGCCAAACACGATGCCGATCTCAAGAAAAACATCGTGTTTTTCGATAGAGACGCGAGCCGCGCGGTGCGGAAAATCAAATCTGGTTGGCAGCAGGAAGAAGACAAGAGTCAATTCGAGACCTACATCAAGGAATGCAAGAAGAATGGCAACCGCATTCCCAATAATCCCCGTGCTTTCGAGGATGATGATTTCCCCAAGGGCAAGGATCTCAAGGATATCCGCAAAGAGTATATTGCAAAACAGCAGGCCATGGACGACTTGCTCAAGAAGGAACTCTCCGGGCTGCCCGCCACCTATATCTTGGGACTCAATAATCAAATCGAACGCCTCAAGGCGAGTCAGGACGCCGCGGCGATCGCTCTCATCACTGAAGAAGTCGCTTCCGCCCGCAATGATCCGGAGTATTTCCAGAACCACGTGCTGGGCATCGCCCCCGCCAAGAAAGAACCGCCGGCCAACCACGCCAATCCACCCGATGGCCAGTGAGCACGACCACCGGCGACCCGGCGTTCTCTTCTGAGTGGGAAACGGGCGTTGCAGGATTGCCTTGACTGGCAGGTTCGTCTGCGGGCAGGCTGCGTTCGCATGAATCCAACGAAATTCAATCATTGGTCGGTGACCACATTGACAGCAGCGCTGCTAACCGCCGCCGTTTCAGCGGCGGATGAATGGCCTAACTGGCGGGGCCCAAACCATGATGGCATCAGCAAGGAAACCGCGTGGAACCCGGCGGCGGTGAGTGCGCACAAGGTCGCGTGGGAAGCACAGGTGGGGGCCGGCTATTCCGCCGTGGCGGTGGCCAACGGCAAAGTCTATACCTCCGGCAATTTCAACAAGGTCACCGACGGGGTTTCCTGTCTGGATGCGGCAACCGGCAAGCAACTCTGGCGCCATGAGTATCCGGAACCGTTAGCCCCCAAGTATTACTCGGGTGGCTGCAGTGCGACACCGACCGTCCATGACGGCAAAGTCTATTTCGCCAGCAAGAGCGGCAAGGTTTTCTGTCTCAATGCCGACACCGGCAAGGTGCTCTGGAACAAGGAATTCGGCTGCAAGGTGCCCACCTGGGGATTTGCCAGTTCCGCCTTGATCCGTGGGAAAGCCGCGATCTTCAACGTGGGCAAGTCGGGCATGGCCTATGACAAGGACAGCGGGGCGGTGCTCTGGAGCAGTGCGGACGATGCCTGCGGTTATGCAACTCCGGTGCCTTTCGAGCACAAAGGCAAACCTTGCCTCGCGCTTTTCACCAAGGACACCCTCACGGCGGTGGCACCCGATGATGGCAAGGTGCTCTGGTCATTCCCCTGGCAAACACAACACGATGTCAATGCCGCAGACCCGGTCATCTCCGGCACGCAGGCGTTCATCACCTCCGGATACGGACGCGGCTGTGCGCTGATAGATTTCTCCGGTGCAGAGCCCCGGAAAATCTGGGAGAACAAAAACATGCGTTCCCACATGAGCGGGCCGGTGCTCATCGCCGGCTATCTCTATGGCTTTGATGACAATCGCCTGACCTGCCTGGACTGGAAGACCGGCGAGCAAAAATGGCATGAAAAATCCCCCGCGAAAGGCGCCCTGATGGCCGCCGGCAAGAAGTTGATCGTGCTGGGTGAAACCGGACGCCTGGCAATTGTGGAAGCCACCCCAACCGCGTATAAGGAAATTGCCGCAGCCCAAGTGCTTGACGGCCGCTGTTGGACGAGGCCGATTCTGGTCGGTGGCCGCATCCATGCGCGCAATTCGGATGGCCATCTGGTGTGCCTTGATGTCCGGAAATAAGGGATGCGGGTGCATCATCACCCGCGCTCACGCTCGCCGGGCGCCACCGGCGCGGGCACCATGCGCATGCGCGCTAACCCGATCCCGAATCTCACCCCAGTTTCGGCTTGCAACGCGGTTGTCTTCGCGGTAAATACCTGTCGCACGGCTTCTGACGAAAGGAAAGGAGTGGGTCTCGCACCCACTCTTTTGCGTCTCCAGACTTCGGAAGTGCTGATTGCAGTTACCGCCCGCCATGACCAACGATATCGTCGCCCTCATCGAGTATTACGAAAAAGAAAAAGGCATCGACCGCGAAAAAGTCGTTGCCGCGCTGGAATTTGCTTTTATATCGGCCTACCGGAAAATGGTTCCCGGGGCCGATGCCATTGAGACGCTGCGTGCCGATGTCAACCTGCGCAAGGGTGAGACCCGCATCTTCGCCGCCCTCACCGTGGTGGCCGACGCAGACTGCAAGGATCAGTTCAATCAGGTGCCGCTCTCCACGGCCGTGAAAAAGAACGCCGAGGCCCAACCCGGTGACATCCAGGAATTCAACGTTACGCCCAAGGATTTCGGCCGCATCGCCGTACAGACCGCCAAGCAGACGATGATGCAGCGCCTTCGCCAGGCGGAAAAAGAGATGATCTATGAGGAATTCAAGGATCGTGCGGGCGATGTGGTATCGGGCACCGTGCGCCGTTTCGAGCGCAACGATGTGATGATAGATCTTGGCAAATTCGAGGGCATCATGCCGAACCGTGAACGCGTCCAAGGCGAGGATTACAACATCGGTGATCGCATCCGCACCTACGTGCTCGCCGTCGAAAATGAAGGCCGCGGCCCGGAAATCATCCTCTCCCGCAGCCACCCGAATTTCGTCCGCCGCCTGTTCGAATCCGAGGTCAATGAAATCTCCGACCACACCGTGGAAATCCGTGGCATCGCCCGCGAAGCCGGCTTCCGCACCAAAGTCGCCGTGTGGAGCAACGACCCGAAGGTCGATCCCGTCGGCGCCTGCGTCGGTATGCGCGGCGCGCGCGTCAAAAACATCGTCCGCGAACTCAATAACGAAAAAGTGGACATCATCCGCTGGAGCGAGGACCCGAAGGAATTCGTGCGCGAGGCGCTCAAACCCGCCGAACTGCGATCCATCGTCACGGATGAGGAAAACCACGTGATCCACGTCACGGTGGATGAGGCCGACCTCAGCAAGGCAATCGGCCGCAAGGGCCAGAATGCCCGGCTTTCCTCGCGCATCATGGGCTGGGACGTGCAAGTGCGCCGCGACGAATCAAAAGAAGAACAGTTCCAAGAAAAAATCGGCGGTGCCGCCCACAACCTCGGCGAACAACTCGGCATCAGTGACGAACTCGCCCACAAACTCACCTTGGCCGGCGGCTTCAACCCCGAACTGGTCATCGACATGCCGGCGGATTACATCGCCACCGCTCTGGAAATCACCGAAGAGGCCGCCGAAGCCATCCTCCTCCGCGCCCAGAACATCGTCAGCGATGCCGAACCCGCTGCTGCCGACACCTAATTTCCGATTGCTTTTTTTCCTCCTTCCCTCGAAATCCGCAACTACGCCGAATGCCTCAAAAACGCGACAGTTCACCCGAACAAGACAAGGTTCTCGATCTTCTCGAAGCAACCCCGAAACCTTCGCGCCGTGAACGCCAGCGCAAAGCGGCCGATGTCCCCCCCCCCACTCCACCTCCCCCCCCACCCCCAGCAAGCTCGAAAAGGCCAAGAGTGATGCGCTCGATCTCTTCTCGGAAGATAAACCCCCCAAGGTCCGCAAAGCCACAGAGACCGTCAAAACGGGCCTCAGATCCATCTCCAAAATCCTCGCCCGCGAGGATCCCTCCATGGTCAAGGCACCGCCGCCGCCACCTGCGGCACCCGCCACCTGCGGCACCGTTGCCGACACCCCTGAGGAAGCATCCTCCGACGACCCGAAACTCATCGTCATCAAGCCGCCCATTCTCATCCCCGAACTGGCGGCCCGCCTCGGCCTCAAGCCGTTCCACATCATGGCGGACCTCATCAAACTGGGAGTCTTCCCCGCACCTAACCAACCGCTGGAACCGGACATCGCCGCGAGGATTTGTGAATCCCACGGCTTCACTTTCGAACGCGAAAAACGCGACAAGGATAAGGGCTTCCACAAGATCGAAGAAGTCATCGTCGAACCGGTAGCTCCCGTCAAGGAACCCGAAGACCTCCTGAAAGACCGCCCGCCCATCGTCACCATCATGGGCCACGTGGACCACGGCAAAACCTCCATCCTCGATTTCTTCCGTAAATCCAAAATCACCTCCGGCGAAGCGGGCGGCATCACCCAGCACATCGGTGCCTATCAGGTCATCCACAACCATCAGGAAATCACCTTCCTCGACACCCCGGGCCACGCGATTTTCTCGGACATGCGGGCCCGCGGCGCGGACATCACGGACATCGTCGTGCTCACCGTGGCCGCCAACGACGGCGTCATGCCCCAAACGCTTGAGGCAATCAAACATGCCAAAAATGCCCGGAAAACCATCATCGTCGCAATTAACAAATGTGACTTGCCGTCCGCCAACGTGCAGCGTGTGAAATCCCAACTCGCCGAACACGGCTTGCAGACCACCGATTTTGGTGGCGACACCGAGTTCTCGGAAGTTTCCGCCGTCACCGGCCAGGGCATGGAAACACTGTTAGAGCTCATCGCCCTGCAAGCTGAAGTCCTCGAACTCAAGGCCAACCCGAAGGCCACCACCCGCGCCGCCGTCATCGAGGCCCGCGTGGTGCCGGGCCGTGGCACCACGGCCACCGTCATCGTCGAATCCGGCACGCTCAAGGTGGGCACACCGTTTATCTGCGGCCCCTACGCCGGAAAAGTCCGATCCCTCATCAACGACCGCGGGGCGACCATCAAATCCGCCCATCCCGGCATGCCCGTCGAAGTCATCGGCTTCGAGGAACTTCCCAATGTCGGCGACCACCTAACCGAAATGAAAACCGAGCGCGAGGCCAAGGCGCTTGCCAACGAACGCCAGGAACAACAACGCCTCATCCGCCTCAAACCCCAGCACCGCACCCGCATGGAGGACCTCTTTTCGATGGTCCGTGATGTCAGCGGCAAGGCCCAACTCAAACTCATCCTCAAGTGCGACGTGCAGGGCTCCGTCGAAGCTATCAAAAAGGCCGTGCTCGCCATCGAATCCGAAAAAGTCGAGTGCTCGTTCATCACCGCCGCCGCCGGCCCGATCACCGAATCCGACGTCGCCTACGCCGATTCCACCGGTGCCATCATCGTCGGCTTCAACGTGAAAGTCGAGGCCAAGGCCGTCAAATCCGCCAAAGCCGCCGTTGTCGAAATCAAACTCTACTCGGTCGTCTATGAATTGATCGATCAGGTCCGCGAGGCGATGCTTGGGTTGTTAGAGCCGCTCAGCCGCGAGACCGTCATCGGTCACGCCGAAGTCCGCCAGATCTTCAAACTCACCCGCGGCCGCGCCGCCGGTTCGTTCGTCACCGACGGCCGCATTCACCGCAAGGCGCACGCCCGCGTCATCCGCGGCGGCGTGCCGGTGTTTGATGGCCGCATGTCCACCCTCCGGCGCTTTCAGGAGGAAGTCGAGGAAGTGCGCACCAACTTCGAGTGCGGCATCCGCCTCGGTGAGTTCAACGAATATCTGGAAGGTGACATCATCGAGTGCTACAAACTCGATAAAATCCCGCAGACGCTCTAACGAGACAGAGGACTTGAAGACACAAGATACAAGACTTCAAGGTTCGCTCGTGTCACCTTTGAGTCGCGTTATTTTCACCAGCATCTCTTCCTCTTCTCTTGTGTCTTGCGTCTTCTAGTCTTGAATCATTTCTTCCGCCATGTCCCGCCGCCTTGATCGAGTTAACGAATTGCTCCGCCGTGAAATCGGCAATGTCATTCAGAAGGATTATGAATGGCATGGCAAACTCGTGACCGTCAGCGCGGTGGAGGTCACCCAGGACCTCAAGGAAGGCAAGGTCTGGACCAGCGTGCTGGGCGGCGACGCCGCACCGGTGATCGACAAACTCAACCGCGACCACGGATCCATCCAAAGCAAGGTGATGAAACGCGTGGTGCTCAAATCCACCCCCGTGCTGCGCTTCCATTACGACTCGTCCGCCATCCGCGGCGTGGACCTGGTTAATTTGTTAGACGAGGTGGACAAACTCCCCAAGGCCCCCGCAGTCCCCGAGGCGGACCCGGAATGAGCCATGCAGAATCAACCCTACGACAGCACCCGTGGTTGAACATGTCCGATGCGGATTAAGCCAATCGCCCTGAGCGCCCGGATGCGTAACCGGTTTTGGACTTTACCGATCACGCACGCGGTGTATTCTTGGTCAGATGCAATCGGTTTACATCGAGACGACGATCCCCAGCTACCTAGCCGCACACCCAAGCGGCCAGCCAAGCATTGCTGCCGATCAAAAAGCGACACATGAGTGGTGGCGGAGCGAACGCAGCAGATTCCGCCTCTACACATCTGTGTTTACCCTTGATGAAGCAAGGCGTGGCGATTCTGGGGCAGCCGCCCGACGATTGAAATACTTGCACGGCATTCCGGCGTTGGACATCCCACCGGAGTTGCCCAGCATTGAAGGCGACCTTGTTCGATTGTTCCAGCTTCCGCCACGGGCGACCACTGATGCTTCGCACCTCGCCTTGGCGGTTCTGCACCGGATGGACTACCTCTTGACGTGGAACTGTTCACATCTGGCCAACGCTTTTCTCCAGAGGGAGTTGATGGAGTATTGCAACTATCACAACCTTCATGTCCCGATCATTTGCACGCCGGAAGCACTAACCCAACAGAAGTCATGAAAAACCAAATCATCGATGAAGTCAGGGAAGCCCGTGCCGCGCTCGCGGCCGAACTTGGTTATGATCGGCAGCGGATTTACGAGTGGGCGAGAGCGACCCATTCGGCCCACATGCAAGCCCAACGCGCCCCAAGCCCGCACAAGTCACCGGAGACAGCCGGAGGGGCTGAGGAGTCACCCGTGACACGCAAGCGCCGTAGACGCCCCTCCGATGTCTCAGCTTAGACAAGGCCGTGGCCCGGGCGCCAAATGATAAGTTTTTTCTATTGGAAATGGCCGCCCGGGACACGGGAAGTCCATCATGCAACACCCACCCGCCAAACGCCGCAAACTCACCCTCGACGACTATGCGCGGGGCGTGCTCGCGGCGGATATTGGCATTCTCTCGCGGGCGATCACTCTGGTAGAGAGCAACCACCCCGCGCACGGCGCGCTCGCCCAGGAGTTGCTCACGCGCGTCCTGCCGCAAACGGGACGCTCGATCCGGGTGGGCATCACCGGCGTGCCGGGTGCCGGCAAGAGCACGCTCATCGAGTCGCTCGGTTGCCAACTCTGTGAGATGGGTCACCGCGTTGCCATTCTTGCCGTGGACCCGTCTAGCAGCGTCACGGGTGGCAGCATTCTCGGTGACAAGACGCGCATGCAAAACCTCGTCCGCCAGCCCAACGCCTATATCCGCCCGTCCCCGACCAGCGGATCGCGCGGCGGGGTCGGACGCAAAAGCCGCGAAACCCTGCTGCTTTGCGAGGCCGCCGGCTATGATGTGATCCTCGTCGAAACCGTCGGCGTCGGCCAAAACGAAATCACCGTGCGCTCGATGGTGGATTGCTTCCTGCTCGTCATGTTAGCCGGTGCCGGGGACGAACTCCAGGGCATGAAAAAGGGCGTCATCGAAATCGCCGACCTGTTAGCCGTGAACAAGGCGGATGGCGACAACGTCGTCCCCAGCCAACTTGCCTGCGCCGAATATAACAGGGTTCTGCATTTCCTCCAGCCCGCCACTCCCGGATGGGAAACCCGCTGTTGTACCTGCTCCGCGCTGCTTCCCGCAACCCTCGCCAGTCTCTGGAAGATCATCGAGGAATTCATCGCCGCCACCCGCGCGTCCGGCGCCTTCGCCCAACGCCGCAAAGACCAGTCGATCGCATGGATGCATGCCATGATCGAAGAGGAACTCCGCCACCGGTTCATCCGCAACCCCCGCGTCAAACATCTCCTGCCGGAAATCGAACAACAAGTTGCTAACCAAACGCTCCCCGCAGCTACCGCCGCGCGCCGAATCCTGGAAGCACTATAGCGATTCTTTGGCTGGCGCGTCTGGAGACTCGCGGTGCATTTGGCGTCATCGGCCGAAGCGCAGGCGCAGGAAGCGCCGCGATGGATCGCCCGTGGTGAGGGGATCAAGGACACGCACGGTTTCGGTGGTTCCCGATTCTAACACATGAAGCGGCACCGGCGACCAAGTATCGAGATCGTCCGAGGATTCGGCCGCATAAGTGACGCCCGGCAGGTTGGCGGGGCGGGTGAAGGTGAGCGCCAGGCCGTGAGCATCGAGCATGGGGACGAGCGGCGGGGTGAACTGGCGGGGATTGGTGCCTAGGGCATATTCGGCGAGGTTCACCCAGCCGTCGGCATCCGGGTCGGCATTGTCATCCGCGAGGCCTGCGCTTTGCTCGAGTTCCGTGAAATAATGATTGCACCACGAAGCCCAGTCATTGGCAGGCCGAATGACCAAAGTACCGGTGGCCGATCCCACGTAATTCACCTCGTTGATCGTCGCGGCGAGCACATAACTGCCCGCGTCGGCCGGGGCCGTCGGTGATCCATCATATGTCAGGTTCACCGTCAAATCCACAGGCGTGGTCGTCGCGGTTGCGACCTTGGCGGTACCGTCGTAGGTGTGGGTGAGATTGTCGAGAG
>JAPLUJ010000142.1 GCA_026397695.1 Verrucomicrobiota bacterium
AGGGTTCAATTTGAAGGTGGGACTAACAATACGCAAAGCCTTTGGATTCAGGAACTTCCGTCATTTGCAAGTCGCCCTATACCATCAACTTGGTGACCTTCCAGAACCCAAAATCACCCACAGATTTTGCTGAAGAGCCTTCAATATTCCGGATGAAATTTGGTTCGCCGAACAGGAATCTCAATCCGGCAACTCCTTCGAGCACTTCCCGCAAGGCATCATAGGCATGGACGGTGAAATAGGCGGATACAAAGGAAAGGGCTGCTCCCGGCGTGATATTTTCCCTCAGAAAATCTCCTGCCCTGCCGCGGCTGTGATTGTCGCGTAGGCCGGAGGTTACACTTGAGCATGGGACATCAGGCGGCATGTGGAGTTTCTATGGCGTTGGGGTAGAATGCTGGATCCGTGGGGGCCTTGCCTGCACTGCGGCAACGAGGTCAACGGCAATAGAAAAGCGGAAAGTCTGATAGCTGGGAAGAACAAAGGAAGGGGATGGCGAAGGACTTCATACCCTGCCCACTTGCTTGATGACAGCCTGAAAATCCGGGGTGCCAGCGGCGAGGCAGTTCTCGTTGCCAGCCGGATTCGCCCGACGGATCGCATCAAAGGGGGTGATTGCTTGGCTCATGGATGATGAAGATAGTCCGCCAACCAATGGACATACTCTTTGTATTCGTCGGCGGCAGTGATTCCGTCCCTCAATTGCGGAACCGTGAAATCACGGAAAAACCGGGGTGGCAGGTCACTGAGCATAAGCAATTCCTTGAAGGTCGGACTTCGCGCCTTGCCGTAGTAAAGGGTTTCGAAGTGGGCACGCAGTACTCAGTGATGCAGTACGATATCAATTCGGCCCGCAGCACCTGATGTCCGATCGGACACACAGATGTCCCGGCGCATCGGAGCGGATAGCGGATCGGCGGCATGAGGGGAAGCAGAAAGTTCTTCGTGCGGCACGTTGTTGTCATTGTCGAGCATGTCGGATTGTGTTGCGTGAAGGTAGCGCGGCCTCGACGCAGGCCGCATGCCAAACAGGGAGAACGCTTGATTTCAGGATTCGCCGGGCTGTCCGTTCTTGGTCGGTCCGTTCCCATTCCTTTGACATGCGCTCCCGGCGGTAGCGCGCCACCTTTGACATTCAGACGTGGGCCGGTTCGCTGAGCAGAATCCGCCCGCCTCCGTCCAACTCGATGACCAGAGGGCTGGCGGCAACCTGATGCATCTCCACTTCCACGAACAGCGTGTGGGCGATCCGTCCGTAACGTCCCCGTCTCAGGGGTGATTTTGCAAACGACATGGCCCAATGTTGGATACCGTTGCAGTCTCCATTAATCAGTCCACTTAATCACTGGCACTGGGGAGTTTACCTCAGGGGAGTTTACCCCATAGGCAAAGGGTGACCGATCAGCAACAGTCTCGATATGCCGATTGGCATCAAGACCAATTCGCCCAACAACAACGAAACCAAAGATACGATGAAACCGAAACTACACCAACCACCGGCGGCTCTTAGCCGGCCGGTCAAAACCGCAAATCAACTCCGTCAGGGTAAGATGAAATAATCAAGCCTTTGATGTTACCCAGCCTCTGTCGTTGCTGCCGGATCGGCGCTTCGACATGCTGGGTGAATCATCTCCGGGGTTAATATTATTTGCGCGATCCATTGGCAGGTGCGTGAACCATGTCCAAACAAGGGCATGGGATTGGGGAAAACACCCCATGGCAGCCCATGCATTTCTGACACATGATGTTCTCAGTTGACCGGGACAACCTCGTCAGCACCGCAGAAAACCAACCTGACCCTTATCACAATGTCAACACAGCCATCCCCATCCAGCCAAACCATGAGCTACAACCTCATCGCCTTCATTGGCATCGCACCTATCGTACTCTTCGTGGTCAAGATCCTGTTCTTCATCTGATGGGTACGTAGGAATCCAGAGAATGAAAATTCTTCCGATGGCGAATCA
>JAPLUJ010000276.1 GCA_026397695.1 Verrucomicrobiota bacterium
CAATCCTACGACGAAGAAACAGCATTCAAAATCACCCCCAGGAATCGAGAACGACAACTTCTGAGAATCGAAAAGCAAGCGGCTCAATTCGGTTACAAAATCGTTGCCCTGACGTAAATTGAGATCAAGTTATTCAGAAGATGTTAGATAGCGCAGGCCCTTCATGTCGGCGGTCATGGTGGCGGGCAGGGTATTGAAGGCGATGTTCTCGCAGCGGTCGGCCCATTTCGGGTCGCCGGTGATGCGGGCGAGGATCTGGTGGGAAATCATCATCTCGACGGCCCCGCAGGTTTCGATCGCCTGGCGCGGGTCGGTGTAGCCGGGCCGCGCGAACTCGTCGCCGCCGAACGCGCCGCCTGGAACCTGGCCGTAGGTGCCGATGATGCTGTCCCACTGGCGCTCGGTGGTTTCGAGGAATTTCGGATCCTTGTTCTGCGGATAGAATAGGGCGGGTTTGCGGAAACCCTGGGAGAAATCGACATTGTGGCCGCCGGTGACGATGTTCATCCACGAGCTGCCGCAGCGCTGGAGCTTGGCGGTGAGTTCCAACAATTTGGGATCACCGGTGCGGTTGTAGAGCCAATAGGCGTTTTCCATGTCGTCGGCATTGCGCGGCACCTGCCAGCCGCCGGCGAAGAACTTATTATCGGGGATGGTCATTTCCCACGCGAAGTATTTTCTCATCAACTCTGGCACCCGCTTGTCACCGGAGTATTCATAATAGGCGCGCAGCACGAACAGCATGTTCTGGTTGGACATCAGGTCGTGGGCGCCGTTGGGCTTCAAGTTGCTGATCGGGCCAAAGTAACCGTCCTCGCGCTGGCTGGCGAAGGCGGTTTCGATCCACGGCATGGCTTTGGCGATGAGTTCCTTGTCATCGAGGATGAAGGCGGTGGCGGCGAAACCGCGCAGCCAGTACGGGGCTTCTTCCCAACCGTTAGATCCCTTGCCCTCGGGACTGAGCCAGGCGTTGCCCTTCGGATTGCAAAAACTGCTGATCTCCGGCAAGTGGCCGACAAACCCGTCGGCCTGCAACTCGAGTTGCTTGCGCAGCCAGCCTTGCGGCTTGATCGTGCCGAAGGGCAGGTGGATCAGTGGGCTGGGCAGCAGCGGCTCGCGCTGACCGGCATACAACGTGTTAGGCAGCTTGGTGTCGGGCCGGTCAACCACATCCACGCGGTCTTGGGCGGGCGCGGCGGCAACAGTTAGAGCAACGAGGGCGGCGGTGAAGGCGGTTTTCCCTTGGTGGCAGGTCGGTTTCATCGGTGTGTCAAAGGCGTTGTTGGTACCTTGTGGCAACCTACGGGAACCGAATGGGTCGAAGCAACTTCGTTTCGCAAAATGGACAGCGGTTTCGCGAAATATCCATAGACCCAATCCGCGTAATGGGCTTTGATTCGTGTCGATCCAATGAAAACACGATTATTCACCATTGCCGCCCTGTCGGCGTTCGCCTTGGCGGCACCGGCCCAAGAGCGCAATCTTCTCGAGGGCATGCCGGTATTGGTAACCGCGGACAAGGCCGTCGAGACCAACAATTGGGTGCCGTCGGTCACCTTTGACAAAGCGACGCGGCACGACCTGCGGCTGCGGGTGGAGTTCAATGTGGCCGAGATTCCGTCCGGCCCGGTGCTCACCCTCAAGAAGCCGCCTCACATAGCGGCATGGACACTCAACGGCCAAGCCCTGGTCGGGCCACCCAAGGACATGTTCTATCCGGAACTCGAGGGCGTCCCGACAGCGGCGTTGAAGGTCGGGAAAAATCGGTTGGAAGCCGGTTTTTCAGTCAATGTTTACCCGCGCGACGGCAAGTTGTCCCCGATCAATTCCGGGGACATCCGGCTCGACCTGCGACCGGGTGATGTGCGCAAGTTCGACATCCGCACCGGCCCGGTGCTCGGCGCGGCGGGGACCGACTATTTCACGCTTGGCTGCCGCACCCGGATGCCGGCGGTGGTGACCTTGCACTGCGACGGCCGCACCTGGAAGAGCAAGCCGGGGGTGATCCACAAGTTGCGGGCCGACGGGTTGCGGGAGGGCAGGGAATACGAATACAAGCTGGTGGCCGAGTTGGCAGGGGGCGGTGCGACGGCCTCCTCCGGCCCGTGGAAAGTCAAGACGCTCCCGGGCAAGGGGCCGGTGACTTTCGTGGCCTTGGGCGACGCGCGCAACAACCCGAAGATCTGGGGCCGCATCTCCGGCCAGGCGATGAAGTTCGAGCCGGCGTTCGTGATCCACACCGGCGACATCATCGGCAACGGCAACGATTACGAGGCATGGGACCGCGAGTTCGCCGAGCCGGCGGCGAAATTCCTCGCCACCATTCCGTGCTTCTACACCTTCGGCAACCACGAGAACAATGTCTCCATGCTCTATCAGTTTTTCGGGTTCCCGGAAGAGGGCAAGGGCAACTACACCCAGATCGTCGGACCGGTCCAGTTGTTCGCGATGAACCGTTTCGAGAACTGGGGCAAGAACTCCGGCAACCTCGTCAACATGGAGAAGCAACTCGCCGCCAGCAAGAGCCCGTTCATCATCGCTTTCACCCATCCGCCGGCGTGGTCGTCGGGCAGCCATGGCAATGACCCGCTCGGCAAGGACACGCATTTCCCGATTTTCGACAAATACGGCGTGACTGCCTTGATCGCGGGCCACGATCATTGTTACGAACGCTCGGAACCGGGCGGTACCACCATGCTGATCGCCGGCGGCGGCGGGGCTCATCTCTACAATTCGGAGCGGGCCAAGGATAACCCGCACTCGCAGATCTTCCGCTCCGAATACAACTTCCTGGTGTTCAAGGCCGACGACCGGAAATGCGAATTGAAAGCCTACACCTACGGCGGCTTGAATACTCCTGATAACCAACGCAAGCTTGAGCTGGTGGACACGCGGATCTGGGATGCCAGAAAACCGACAGGTGGATCCGCCAAATGAGCCAATCACCAACCAACAACACATGAATACCCAACTGATGACCATTGCCGCCCTGTCGGCGTTCACCCTTGCGGCGGGCGCTGCCGACTAGAAAC
>JAPLUJ010000212.1:0-4895 GCA_026397695.1 Verrucomicrobiota bacterium
TCCATTCGCACCGCCATCCGGCGGACAAGTGGGACGGCCGAGGCCGACCGTCCCTACCTTTGAGGGAATTGAACTTGCTCGGCCATTCGACCCAAACGAGGTGGTTTGCTGAGTTCTGATGTTAGATCACGGCACGCCGGCCCTGCATGGCGCGCAGCAACGTGAGTTCGTCGGCGTGTTCCAAGCCGCCGCCTGCGGGCAGACCCTGGGCGATGCGGGTGAGCCGGCAATTTTTCCCGCGCAGCAATTCTGCGAGATAGTTCGCGGTTGCTTCGCCCTCGACGTCGGAGCCGAGTGCGAGTACTACTTCGATAGTATCAGGAGCGGCATTGATGCGCTGGAGCAGTGCCGGGATGCGCAGGTCTTCGGGCGAAACGCGGTCGAGCGGCGAGAGTTTGCCGCCGAGGCAGTGGTAGCGGCCGCGAAATGAGCCGGAGCGTTCGAGCGGGAGCACGTCAGTTGCCTGTTCTACGACGCAGAGCATCCGGTCATCACGCGTCGGATCATCACACAGGCCGCAGCCCGCTGCGGTGGCGAAGAACCCGCACACCGGACACGGACGAATGGTTTCCTTGGCTAACAGCAAGGCGGCGGCCAGCGCGGAGGCATCGGCCTTGGGGCTTTGCAGCAACCAGACGGCGATGCGCTCGGCGCTGCGCGGACCGATGCCGGGCAGGCGTTTGAGTTCGCCGATCAGCGACCTAACAGATTCCGGGAAGTCAGTGCGGGTCATTGGAGGAAGAGGGTTTATCATCGCAAGCCATGCGGTGATTGGCCGCGTAAATCATGGCGCAGATACCCGACCAGAGGGTGGTGATCCATGGTGCGGCGATTTCGGGAGCATGCGCTGCGAGGCTGAGCACCGGAGCCCAAGCCGCCACCAAGACCAGTGTGCTGATCCACAAGACCGCGCGCCGCCCGTGTCCGGGTGTGCCAAGAACCGCCGTGGCAAGACCAAACGCAAACCCCGCCGCAGCCAGCCAGATGCACCATGCGGGCAGGTGATTTGGAAAATTTTCCGCGCCATTCCGCGCCACGAGGCGGGCGATTTCCGTATTCGCACGGTTAAGAAAGCCGAGCATTTCAAGGCCGCCGGCCAGGATCATCGACAACGAACCGATTGTGATGACCGGACCCAGCAGATGGCCGGATGATCGGAAATGATTGGATTTGACGCGGGACACGGGCGCCAGCCTAGCGCATCACCCGTGTCAGGCAAGCGGACATGCGATTAGGGCTCGGCAGAACTGCGGGGAAATGCCAGTGCTCTCCGCGCGTGACGAGAATCCCGACGCCATGGAAGCCGCAAAATTGACCCACACCGCTCTGAGCCCGCGCGAGGTGCGGAGGAATTTCGCCTGTTTGGTGTGGATGGGATCGGTGTTTGCGATGGGCTGGGCGGAAGTCGTCGTGGTGCTGCAACCCTTGCTGGTCCATTACGGCGCGAGCAATATGCAGATCGGCATCGTCCAGGGTGTCTTGATCGCCACCTTGCCGGGCATGTTCCTATCACCATGGATCACACGGCGCTTCCGATATAAGAAGATCTATCTGTTTGTGACCGACTCGCTCTATCTGCTTCCGGTCGGCTTGGTCGGTGCGGCCGTGTGGGCGGGCGGCGGCGGCGATGCGGCGGCGATGGTTGCCCTCATCGTCTGGCTGATGCTGGCGGGACAAATTGCGGCGGGTTTTGGCGGGCTGCCCAACCAGGAGTTTTTCACCGCCTGCATCCCGATGCGCCTGCGCGGGCGACTGGCCGGGATTTCGGCGGGATTGGGCGGCATGCTCGGGCTGATAGCCGCAGGATTCGCGGCGTGGATTCTCGGTGTGATGCCGCAGCCGCAGGCCTACGGGGTGCTGTTAGTTCTTGCCTGGTTGCTCTGCCAATTGGCGGACGCGGCGGTCTTGTTCGCTCACGAGCCGCCAACGCCCGTTGAGTTTTCGCCGCGGCCATGGGGCAAGGCGATGTGGCAGGCGTTTTTCCAGGACCGGAAATTCCTGCGGGTGGCGCTGGCGGTTAGTTTGATCAGCCCGTTGCTCGGCCAACTCGCGGTATTTTCCAGTGTGTTCGCGTTCCGCGAGCTCGGTTTCAAGGCGCAAATGGCCGCGTGGCTGGGCATGACTGCGGCGGGCTCGCGCCTTGCCCTGAGTCCGGCGGCCGGCTGGCTCACCGATGCCTGGGGTGCGCGTCCCGCGCTCTTGTTATGGGCGTCTCTAACAGGGTTGGGGTTTTTACTGTTAGTTCTTTTTCCGGCCACTGCCAGCGTCTTTGTGGTGGTGGGCATCGCGGCCGTGGCGGGCAGTGGGTTTGCCGGAGCGATGAATGCGCTGACCAGCGGGATCCCGCGCCCGGAACACCGTGCGGGCCATTTCACCCTGCTCGGATTTTGCATGATCGGCACAAACTCCCGCGGTCCGCTGCTGGCCGGGTGGATCTTCGATGCATTTTCCTATCGGACGGGATTCGCCGTGCTCGCCGCCGCTGCCGTCGCAGTGATTGCGATCAGTTACGTGTTGCTGCGCGATCTCAGCCCGCACCCGGAGGATTATTCCTGACGTGACATCCTGCGGCACGACGGCGTCACGCATCGCCGCGGATTTCCGCGAGCACGTCCGGCAGTTCCGACGGGTGATCGATGAGCCGCGTGGCACCGGATGCTAACAGGATTTGGCGGTCGTGATACCCCCAGGCGACGGCAATGGCTTGCATTCCGGCGTTGGCGGCGGTTTCCAGATCGATGGTGGAATCTCCGGTCACCACACAATTTTCCGGAGCGGTGCCGAAGGCGGTGGCGATTTGCAGGGCTCCGGCCGGATGCGGTTTGTGCGGGAAGCCGTCCTTTTGTCCGAGCACCATGACGAAGTGGATGTCAGGAAACAACGTGCGGGTCATGATCACGGTGAACTCGTGTATTTTGTTAGAAAGCACGGCGAGTTGCAAGCCGTCCTGCTGGAGTTCCAGCAACAGGTTGTGGATTCCCGGATAGATCAACGAGCCCTCGATCCAAGTCGCGTCGTAGTCCTTTTTGTAGAAGGTGACGAGGGAATCGATGAAAGCCGGGTCGGGGTCCGTGAGGGCTGCGCGTTGGATGAGCCGGCGCAGGCCGCCGCCGATGAATGAGCGGATGGCGGCGTGCGAGTGACCTGGCAGTGCGTGCGCGGCGAGCGTGCGGTTGAGGGAGGCGGCGATGCCCGGCAGGGAATCCACCAAGGTTCCGTCGAGGTCGAAAATCAGACAAGGCTTCACGCCGCGACGATGGGTGGATCCGGGGCGGATGGGAAGCGCTTAAAATCCGATCAAGCTGACCAATTCGGTATCGCTGAAGTCGTCGAGTTGATCGACAGCGGTGATGAGCGTTTCCGTTTCCGCGATATCCTGGATTTTGGCGGCTTGTTGGGAATCCAGCATGGCGGTTTCGGTGCCTGATTCAGGCGCGGGTCCGAGCCAACCGAGCACCGAGAAAACCACGGCGGCGGTGGCGGCGGCGAGTCCTGCCAGCGGGCGGGGAGACAAGCAGCGTTGCCACCAAGGTATTGTTTGAGCCATGAGGCGGGCGGCCCGCACGGTGTTGGTCACGAAGCGCGGACCGGCGATGGCGGGCGGTGCTTGGTCGAGCAATTTCCAGACCGCATCGTTTTCCCATGAGTCGTCGGTGTTGAGGAATTTGCGGTTCATGCTAGAGGCGGGCATTTTACGCACGCATCAACCCCATGACCATACGAAAGTTGCGCGGGGAATCACACGCGTCCATCCCGATGCCAGGTCAGGGTCGATTCCCGGACACCCCGACACCTCCACCACCACGATTTACCTCCACGTCCTCAAGCGCCCGGGCGCGGGCGCACCCAGCCCGCTCGACTTCGCCTAACCCCGCAATTCAGGGTTTTACCCAACCTTTGTCCTTGTCAGGCTCTCATCATCGCCCTAATTGGTAGACGTGACCGAGCGGCGCAGAGAAGCGCCCTTCCGGGTTCGGTTTGTAATGGAACACGAACCGGTTCGTGAGATGGTGCAAACCGAACGCGTTCGTGAACAAAACTGTTAGCCAACAAAGAAGATGCGGACCATTGCCTTATTCGCAGCATTAACGATCGTTGGGTGCGCTTCACGTCATAGCCTTTCTTTCGCCTGAACGCCTGGAATCGGTTCGAGAGAAAGATAAAGTCAAGCAGCAGGGCAGGCGCAAGTTGAAGGGCGAGATTATCAACGCGCAGAGGAAGGATGCTTACCAAGAGAATAGGAATAAGGTTATCGAACGAAACAATGCCTGGCGTAGTGCCAATTGGGATGCGGTCGCTAAGCAGCGCAGTGTGTCTGGATACAATCGCCGCTCCCAGAACAAGTGGTATCATAACAAGGGCAAGTATGACCTTCAGTTTGTGATCTCCGAGCGACTTAGGGGGCGGCTTCGGCGAGCACTGCGGAATGGCAGGAATTCGAATGCTACGAAGTTTGTATCTGCATTGGATCTTGTTGGATGCTCGCCAGAGCACTTGATCGACCATCTCCAGTCGCAGTTCCAGATAGGCATGACGTGGGAGAATTACGGTGAGTGGCATATCGATCATATCCGCCCCTGTAATTCATTTGACCTACAGTGCGCTGATGAACAAAGAGCTTGTTTTCATTATACGAACCTACAGCCTCTTTGGGGACGGGAGAACATCCTGAAGGGCGACAAGCTACTAACCGACACCGAACAAGACGGTGGTGGCAACGCTCTTGAGCCGCCCTCTCACCCATCAACCGCGTTTCCAAAGTCGCGTGCCACACCTTAACGTTCGGTTTTAATATGAAGGTGCGAAACAGAGGCTTGCTTGCAGCAACATGGTTCGTCTTATCGACAGCTTATCTTGTCGTCGTGGTTGACTCCATCGCGCGCAATGGAATTTGC
>JAPLUJ010000212.1:4904-14250 GCA_026397695.1 Verrucomicrobiota bacterium
AACCCGACGCCTGCTTGCATGGTCACCCATATCTTTGAATACTTCGTAATCCCCGTGGCTTGCATTATCGCATCACTCTTCTTCTACAAAGATCAACTCTGGTCACGAATTGTTCTTGGGACTGCCGCGGGCGGAGCTATCTTTTCGGTATTGATGGTGCTGTCTAGCACCGTCCACAACAAACCTTACTTGCTGATGGCAATGATCTTTGTCGGGTGTGTATGGACACTCATGACGGTGACAACACGAGCAGAGAAGACCGAACAACCCAGCTCACCGAATCGCCCACCCGCCGTGTAGTTGACGTGGGGGGGTAATTCGATACTCTCCTGATTTGGCAACCATCGCCCTCGGTGGGCGATCCGGTGGTCAGTAACGTTCGCCTCGCGAAATGCAGAAAACACACCCTGAAAATCCACCCTTGACACCGCGGGCGGTGGCAGCTACGATACCACTGTGATCCGAGCCGTGCTCGATACCAATGTTCTCGTCGCCGCCTTACGATCATCGTCCGGTGCCAGCCACCAAATTCTCATACCGGCATCCCAATTCGGAATCTCCATTGTCAACCCATCAACCTTTCTACGCCTCCTTCCATGAGTACACTGAGCCTTCGACTTCCTGATTCGCTGCACCGCAACCTCAAGCAGGCCGCTGATGCGGACGGAATTTCAATCAATCATTTTGTGAGCCTTGCGGTGGCTGAGAAGCTTTCAGCCATACAGACCATCGACATAATTTCAGAACGGGCCAAGGGGGCTTCCCGTTCTGCGTTTCTTCATGCGATGTCATTGGTCCCTCGCGGCGAGATCCTCGAGGGAGATGAACCTCTCCCCAAGCAAAGGCGAACAAGGCGTCCATCCTAACGCCTGACCCTCCCCGTGGCGATACCTTTGTGACCATTCAAGCCTCAGCCCAGAAGCCAGAGTTCGCCCCCGGTCAGGCGTAGGAGGACCTAAACGTTGTAAGCGCAGGCCCGGCGTGCCTTCCGGGAAACCCACAGGCATGGGCGTTATTGGAAACTCTGGCACGCGTGGTGCTAACGTTTTTGTCCCGCGTGGCGATCACACGCCGCGGCGTTCGCCCCAAAGGCGGATGTGGAGGCGGTCGCAGAAGCGCCAGCCGAGGTCGCGGCAGATTCCGGCGAGCCACGGGGCGCGGCGGTCGAGATCGGCGGTGTTGCGGGCTGCGGGCATGAGCAGGATGCGCTCGTGCGGGATGCCGAACCGGCTGCGGAGCGTTAGAATTTCCGTGATGTCGGTGGGGTTGGCGACGACGAATTTGAACCAGGTCTTGGGCGAGTGTGCGAAGAAGCGGAGAGCGTCGGGCACGAGGCGCAGGGATTCGGCGACACCGGAGTTAGAGAGTTTGGGTGAGACGTTGAATTGATCGACGGCACGGGCAAATGCGGGGGAAGGGACATGGGTGGCGTTGGTTTCCACTTCGAACACGCAGTCCGGTTGTGCGGCACGGATTTGTCGGATCATTTCGAGAAACCCGGATTCCTGGAGGAGTGGTTCGCCGCCGGTGATGACCACCCGCGGGCACTTGAAGGCGAGGACAAGGCGTGCGGCCGTGGCGGGGTCGAGTTCGCAGGTGACTGCGGATTGGCGGTGTTTGGCGGCGCCCGGGAGTGCGTCATTTTCATGGGGCCATGGCGTGCCCTCGAAGTTCCATGTGCAGTCGCTGTCGCACCAGACGCAGTGGAGATTGCAGCGGGACGCGCGGATGAAGACCGCCGGCGCGCCGGCGCTGGGACCTTCGCCTTGGAGTGTGTGGAAAATTTCCGGACTGTTGTGGAGTTTCGCGAGATGCATGGCCGCCCCCCATCAAACACGAATGAACGCGGATGGACATTGATTTTTCCGCGGATTATCATTCCCCGCATGAGCATCATCACCGGCCGCGGGGACGCAGGCACAACCGATTTGTTATTTGGCCGGCGCATCGCCAAAACGTCGTTGCGCATCAATGCCTTGGGCTGTATGGATGAATTGAACGCCGCGCTCGGCGTGGCCCGCGCGTCCGCCGCCAACCCGCAGTGGATCGCACGCATCGACGCACTGCAGGAACGCCTGGTCGGATTGATGGGCCACCTCGCCACCCTGCCTGAGGACGAAGCACGCTATCAGGAGCATAAATTCGCGGAAATCGGCGCAGCGGACGTCGCATGGGTCGTCGGCGAGGCCCACCAACTCGAAGCATGCGGCATTCGCTTCACCGGCTGGGCGAGGCCCGGTGCGGACGGATCGCTGGCGCGTGCCCACGTGGATTTCGCGCGCTCGGTGGCCCGCCGTGCCGAGCGCAGTGTGCTGACCTTGCACGAATCCGGCGAAGCGGTGCCGGAAAACGTGCGTCTGTTCTTCAACCGCGTGGCGGATCTGCTATGGATTCTCGCGCGCGTCGAGTGCGATTGATCACGCCACTTATGAAAATCATTTTCCGCCAGAATTTCCACGCGCTGCCCGGCCAGTCGCTGTGGTTGAAACTCACGATTGTGTTAGAGAGGCGGCAGGTTTGTTTCGAGCAGATTCTGCCGCTGCATTGGATCAACGACCGCCAATGGGAGACGCAACTGGAGGTCCACGGCGGGGGCGGTCCGCTGCGCTTGGAGCACGCCTATCAGATGCGCCAGCAGGGCAACGGCGTAATGCTCGACGAATGGGGCGCACCGCGCAGCGCCAAGGCGGATCCGAGCAAGCAAGACGCCATGCTCTTGTGGGATACCTGGCGTTCCGCCGGCACCGTGGATTGTGCCTTTGAAACCGCTGCCTTCAAAACCGTGCTGGCCGCCCGCGGGCCGTTCGCCAAGCCGCTCGTTCCACAGCGGGCCAATCACACGTTCCAGTTGCGCATGGCGGCGGTGCCGGCGGGCATGGCACCCTGCCTGGTCGGCAGTGTCCGCGAAATCGGCGATTGGGTATGGGCGCGCGCGATTCCCCTGCGGGAAGTGGCTGCCAATGTCTGGCGTGCCAGCCTGTATCTGCCGGTGGACTGGCGGATCGAATATAAATACGGCATGTTGGATCTTCAGACGGGATGCGCGGTGAGTCTTGAAGCCGGCGACAACCGGGTGTTAGATGCGCGGCAGTTCGCCCCGCGCCAATGGACGATGGTCAACGATGAAAGTTACCGCCGGGATCCGGCCGGTCTCTATCGGGCGGGCGGGGTGGCCATTCCGGTATTTTCCCTGCGCAGCGACCGCGGCCTGGGGGTCGGCGAGTTTGCGGATCTCAAGGCGCTGGCCGACTGGGCGGGCGGGGTTGGATTGCAACTCATTCAAATCCTGCCGGTCAATGACACCACATCGGCGCTGGATTGGTCGGATTCCTATCCGTATTCGGCGATCAGCGTGTTCGCGCTGCACCCGCTTTACCTGCGCATCGATGATCTCGGATACGCCATGCCCGCCGCATTCAACAAGGATCTCGAGGCGGCCCGCCGGCAACTCAACGCGCTGGCAGAATTGGATTACCCCAAGGTCATGCAGGCGAAAACCCTGTTCACCCGCCGGATTTTCAAGCAACACCGGACCGCTCTAACAACATGCGCCGGGTTGCAAAAGTTTCTAGCGGAAAACCGCGAGTGGGTGGTACCCTACGCGGCGTTTTGCCTGCATCGCGACCACTTCGGCACGGCGGATTTCAACCAATGGCAGGATGATGCCGCGTTCGACTGCGAGCGGGTGGCGGCGCTGGCGGACCCCCACCATCCCGCATGGCCGGAAACCTCCTATCACATCTGGCTGCAATATGAACTGGACCGGCAGCTAACCGATGCGGTCAAGCACCTGCACCAGCGGGGGCTCGCACTCAAAGGTGACCTGCCAATCGGCATCGCCCGCCATTCGGTGGACGCCTGGCAAGCACCGCACTTGTTCAACATGGATGCGCAAGCCGGCGCACCACCCGACGCCTTCACGGAACATGGCCAGAACTGGCGCTTCCCCACCTATCACTGGGCGGCCATGCGCGCGGACGGCTACGCGTGGTGGCACGCGCGCATCGCCAAACTCAATTGTTATTTCGACGCCTGCCGTATCGATCACATCCTCGGGTTTTTCCGCATCTGGCAGATCCCCCTTGATCAGGTGGAAGGCATCATGGGGTGGTTCGAGCCGGCGCTGCCGGTGCACATTGATGAGCTTGTGGAACGTGGCATTCCCTTCGACCACGTCCGTTATTGCCAGCCCTACATCCGCGACCCGTTCCTCCGGAAACGCTTCGGCGATACCGCCGGGGAGGTGAAGGAAACCTATCTCGACGATGGTGGTGACGGAGCCTATCAACTCCGCGAGCACGTCGCCACCCAGCGCCGCATTGTCGAGCATTTCGCGACCCTGCGTACGGACGACCCGGCAGCACGGGAGCGGATCTGGCGGATGCGCGATGGTCTGCTGGATTGCGCGAGCGAAGTGTTGTTCTTCGAGGTGCCGGGTTCTAACGGAACACTCTTTCATCCGCGCTGGGCGCTGCAAATGACCCGCTCGTTCCAAGAACTGGACAGTGACGTCCAGCGGCGGGTGGACGAATTGTATATCGACTATTTCCACCGGCGGCAGGAGGGTTTCTGGCAGGCACAGGGCTACGAAAAACTGCCGGTTATGCGGCAGGCGAGTCCGATGTTGTTATGTGGTGAGGATCTGGGCATGGTGCCGGCCTGCGTGCCGGGCGTACTCCATGATCTGGGAATTCTATCACTCGAAATCCCGAGCATGCCGAAACGCCCCGACCTCGGGTTTGCCAATCCCGCCCACGCCCCGTACATGAGCGTGGTGAGCCCGTCCACCCACGACATGCCCACCTTGCGGAGTTGGTGGCGCGAGGACTCCCGGGTTACCGCGAATTTCGCCTGGCAAATGCTCGGTGAGCCGTTCGCCCCATCCGAGCTTGCGGGAGAACTCGCCTCACGCATCATCCTGCAGCACCTGCAATCGCCGGCAATGTGGGCAATTTTCCCGTTGCAGGATCTGCTGGCCATCGACGAGTCCATCCGTCATCCGGATCCCGCTGCCGAGCGCATCAACGTGCCTGCCATCATGCCCTATCGATGGTGCTATCGCATGCACCTGAAGCTGGATGCTCTCGCTGCGGCGGGCGGGTTCAATGGCAAACTCATGCGCCTGCTCCAGGCGTCGGGCCGCGCGCATCCCGCCTGAGATCAGGCTCCTGAAGCATGGATGCGGATGCCGCAACTACTATTTGTCGAACAGCCCGGCGGCGAGTTTTTGATAGGTTTCGCGGTCGATGAGGAAGGGATGGGTTTCAGTGCTGAGGCGGCCGTAGTAGTAGTTAGGATGCGATTTGGCGGCGGGTGCGAAGGTAAGCTTGCGGTTGGCCAGGCCGCTGAAGTCGCCATTGTCGTTGAAGGTTTTTTCGATCACGGTGAAGGCCAGCACGGGATTGGTTAGGGCGGTGGCGGCGGCCTCATCGTTGGCGGCGAGCCAGCGGGAAACCTTGAGGCCTTCGAGCACGGAGAGCATGAAATTAGCCCGCGCGGGGTCGAGCGAGGCGCTGAGGTCCTGGCCGTCGCGCTCGGCCTGCCAGGCTTCATCGATGAACTTGTATTTCAGGATGAGCGGGGGGTCGGCGGCGGGTTTGAGTTCGATCGCGATGAGGTTGACGCGGTCCACGGACCAGATTCTGGCATGGCGCCATTCGTAAGGGTGGACGGCGATGGCGGCGATGAGGGTTTCGTCCACGCGCATCACGCTGGGAGTGCCGAGGCGATTGACGAAATATCCGCCTTTGCCGTCCATGCCGAAGCGGAGTTCAAGACTCTGGTTGTCCTGGCCGAGCAAGCGGAGTGTTAGAAACGGGCGGTTCAGGCCCCAGGGTGAGAAGTCGGTGGTGGCGTCGCTTTCGAAACCGATCGCGCGGTGGATGGTGATGGCTTTGAGGAGCGCGTAGAGGTTTTCCTCATTGGCTTCGCAGGACATGCCGTCGAGCGTGGCCATCCATGGTTCCGGAGGGGTGCGCGAGATGACGATTTCCGTGCCGGTGGCGGGCTGGATGGTGATGGCGAGCAGGGATTGGATATTGAGGTGGGTGAGCGTGGGATCGCGGAGTTCATTGACCGAGAGCGGCAGATCGGCCAAGGAGACGAATCCCGGTTCGGGTTTGAGCGGGAGGTCGAAGATGGTGTTAGGGCGGTCACTGACGGTGGCTTTCACTTCATGGGCTTCCGGCGATTCCGGCGGGTAAAGTTCTAACAGGGTTTCCGTATCCGAGCCGAAGGGGACGATGGCGATTTGGTTGGTTTTAGCGGCTTTGTCGTTAGCGGGCAGAGTGACCGCTGCGCGATCCGAGACTTTCACGGCCTGCAGTTCGAAGACTCCCTCGAGCAGTTTTTTCATGGCTGCGGCATCGGTGGGAAGATCCAATGGTTTAACGATGCGCCATGGACTTTGGGGGGTTTCCCGGCCGAGGGTGAGATCGCCTTGTTGGGAACGGATGCGGATTTTCCGCAGGGTGGTGGGATTGAAGTAAAACGGGCGGTGGTCGCGGAGGAATTTCAGGCCGTCCTTGAACAGCGGGGTGATGTCGCCGGTACAGGCGTAGATGTAACGCTTGTGATTCCGGTCGCGGGGCTGGACAAAAACCGTTGGCACCGGTTGTTCGATGTCCTCGACCTCGGCTTTCCATGGGGTGACCCGGCCGAGTTTGAATTTGGCGATGGGCGCGTGATTCGCATCCTCCAGCCGAATGGAGATGGCGTTTTCGTTGAGTTTGGTATTGAGGAGATTGACTTCATCCTCATGGGCGAGGTCTTCGACGCGCATGCCGAGTGTGAAGTGGATGATGGCCATGGCGGCGCGCGGATCCATCCGGTCCGACCACGGGGTGGCTGCCTGCCAGCCGTTGTCCCGCAGTGAGAAGGTGGCGCTGGTGCTATTGCCGACAATCCGGATGTGTTTCACCTCGTTAGGCGTGAACGAGTCATAGATGCGTTGTCCGACGGTTGTTGGTGGCGCGCCGAAAATGGAGTCAAAATTCCCCTGTCGCCATTGCCAGATGGCCAAGGCGCAGAGGCAGGCGGCGGTGAGCGCGAGAACGAAAGTGAATCCGAGGGAACGCATGGCAGGTCAAACGCGGCGTGATGACCAGACGAAAGCACCGATGAGAACGAAGCACGCGGGCAGGAAGAAAAGATTCACCCGGTTGATGAAAGAAATCTGGACATCGAGGAGCGGCAGTTTGTAGGTGCCGAGCGAGCGCGGTCCGATGCCGGCGAGCGCTTCGCGGCCGACCAGCCAATTGACCGAGGAGGCGAGGAAGTCGAGGTTTTCGGCGAGTTGGTATTTGGGGTCGAGGAAGTCGGTGTTGGAGACGACGATCAGGCGTGAGGTATCTGCGGCGAAGCGGTCATCGGACTCCGCACCGCGGGTGACACAGGCGGCGAGGAACAGCGGCGGTTTGTGATCCTCCTTTTCATCGAAGGCTTCGTTGCCCTGTCCGAATTTCGTTTCACCCCAGAAACCCGGTAACACTTCGACCAGCCCCATCGGATAGATACGGCGGTTGAGCAAGTCATCGGAACCTTCGCGGACATCCAATGACGAGCTGGCACCTCCGAACTCGGTGGTTTGCCCGGCGAGATCGCGGGTGAATTTCACGCCCTTGGTGAAGATCCCTCGCGCGGAGGTGACGAGGGATTTTTTTTCACGGGCGATCACCCGGTCTTGATGTGGGGTGATGCCGTAGCTACGCAGGAAGGCCCGTAGTTTCGGTGGCGCAACGCCGGCATCGATCAACACCAGCATGGCGGCGCGCGGTTTGTTCCAATAGCTTTCCAACACTGCGAGCTCGGCATCGGTGAGATCGTATTTGGGTGCTGCCAGAACGATGCCCGCGACGTCATCCGGGATGTCAGCGAGGCCGGCTAGATTGATTTCGTCGAGTTCGATGTTTTGGAAACGCAGCGTGTCTTGCAGTGATTTGCGGGGTGAGATGCCGCCGTCGGCGTCGATGCGGCTCTTATCGGCCAACAATGCCATTTTACGCGGGTGGCCTTCGATGGATTCGACGAGACGCGCGGTGAGCAGGTCCTCGCCTTGGAAGCCGATGAGTTTGCGTTTCCCTTCGGCGGTGGCGAACATTCCCATGTCTTCGGCGACGACCAGTTTGACATGCGGATTGAGGACGCGCGTTTTGTTGGAATTCTCTCTGGTAACGGGAGATTCGTCAGACCTGGCATCGATGATGATCATGTCGCGCACGAGGGTGAGGCCATAGGCTGCGGTGACTTCCTGAAGGCGTTCCGGGTTGCGCAGCGGATCGACGATTTTGAGTTTGATTTTGCCTTTGGAGAGCCGGGCGTATTCCTCGGCGAGGGCGCGGACACGTTCGTAGAACGGCGAGGTCCGGCGGAACGCCATGATCCACTTGACCGGGGTTTTCCGGCTTGCCAGGGCCTCGCTTGCGAGGTAGCGCCGGGTGGATGATGATAACGTGTAGTCGGCACTGCGGCTCAGATCGGCACGGGTATAATAATGGACCGCCAGATAGTTCAAGGCGATGACGATGACCGCCAGCAGGACGGATTGAACCACCGCAAGCGAACCCAGTCCCCAGCGGTTCAGCGGGCGGGCGGTTTTTTCGTTAGTCTCGGCAGTGGGTTCTGACATGGGACGGGCAATCAACGCTTCCAGCGGCGGTAGTCCACCACCTGATAGGTGAGGAACAACACGAACACCGCGACACTCAGGAAATATGCCGCCGGCCGGGTGTCAAACAGGCCGCTGGCAAAGTAATGCAGGTGCTGCTGGGAAGATATGTAATGGAAAAACGCTGCGCCGGCGAACGACTCGCCCCAGATGACGGTCACAAAGCCGAGGAAATACTGGATCACTAACAGGCCGATGGTGAGCATGCCGGCGATGATCTGGCTGGAGGTGATTGCCGAGGCCAGGCAGCCCACGGCGGTGAAGGCCGCGCCCATCAACATGACGGCGGTGAAGGTGCCAAGGAGAGCCCCCGGAGTCCAAACGGGCGGCAGGTGGGTGATCCACGTGAACATTTTGAACTGCAGCAGCGCCGGGATCCACAAGACCGTGAAGAACAGCATCGCGGCGGTGTATTTCGAAAGCACCACCTGCCAAGTCCGCACGGGGGCGGTGAGCAGGGTTTCCAGCGTGCCCGAGCGTTCCTCCTCGGCAAAGAGCCGCATCGTGATGAGCGGGAAAATAAACAGGAAGTAAAACCAGAACAACGGCGTGTGGAAAGTCACGTAAACCAGGCTGTCCTTGACCGGGGTGTCGCGGAAGCCCTTCATCGCCGTGGAGAGCGAGAGCCCCTGCATGAGGGTGACAAAGGCCAGCACCATCCATCCGAACGGGGTCAGAAAA